>CAMYNR010000139.1 GCA_947259715.1 uncultured Desulfuromonadales bacterium | reverse complement strand
CTGTTGGAAGTTGTAACCGATCCTTTGGTAGACATAACAGCCGCCCAGTTCCCCTGTGCGGTTGAACCAGAAAAGGGCTATAACGAGATCCCGTGGTGCCCAATGCCCGTGAACCGAGATATAGGCCAGGTTGTACGCCGCCTCTGCGAGGTCCCGACCTGCGGCTTTTTCCAACCAGGCGAGTTTCTCCCGCCGGATTTCATCTGCGGGCGCGTTGGGGAAATAGGTCTCATACTTCTCGCCCAGATCGGCCTGGGCAAAGAGGTTGCCGGCTTTAGCGCTCTGGAGGATGAGTTCACTGCCGCGTGCTCGTGACTTTTCACGGTTGCTGTTTGTCTGCCGTAAAGCCCGTCCATAAAGAAAGGTGGCCAGCGGTTCACTGCCGGAGGCAGCCCGTTTGGCAAAAAAGGCGCTCTCTGTTCTGGAGGTGGAATAATAATAGTCTGAAATCTGTCGTTGGGCCTTAGAAAGACTGAATAGCAGCGAGTCCTGATTGCTGTAGGCTTGGGCCAGGTTATACGCGGCGACAATGCTGCCCTTTTGGGCCGCTGTGAGAAGAATTTTTTCCGCCGCGAGAGCACTCTGCAGGTCTTCAGCTCCAGCCAGATCAAGCAGCCCTTGCAGGCACAGGAGTTCTCCGGTGGCTTCCGATACAGCCCCCGCAGCATCCGTAGCAGACTGCTGTCCGATCCACTTTTGTACTCTTTTCCCTGCTGAAGGGACTACGGAAGCCAGTTCGGTGATAATCTGGACGTCGCCACGGGCGAGAGCCAGAGCCAGGGGGTCCATCGAATAGCCATTATCCCCTTCCGGCCGGGCTCCTGAATCAATCAGCAGTTTGACCATGCCGGCGTCGTCACGGTAGATCGCACCGAACAGCGGTGTGAGTCCCTTTTGACCGATTTTATTGACATCAGCACCTGCTGCAATAAGGGTTTGAGCTACCTGGAACTGACCTTGCCTGACTGCTATCTGTATGGCAGTAAAACCGTCAGCGCGTTGAATCTGTGCGGGCACACCCAGATCAAGCCCTTCCTTGACAGCGGCCAGATCCCCATCGGCGACCGCGACCAACCAGCCCTGGGTATCGAAACCCTCTGGAAGCCTTGGTGTGGTCGCGCAGCCTGCAGCCGCCAACAAACCGGAACAGAAGAAAAGAGCGGTGACCGCCCGAACGATTAATTTCCGCATTGCTGCGCACCTCCATTCACCAGCACCTGCCGGGTCTTCTCTTTCTCAGCCCAATCGAGAGCGCTTTTTCCCTGTTTATCCCGCAGACAGGGGTCCGCACCAAATTCCAAAAATAGTGCCGCCATTTCCCAGTCGTTAATTCGCGCCGCCTGCATGAGCGGGGTCAGCCCCGATTTTCGGGTCGGTCGGTTAATGTCGGAACCCAGATCATTGAGGAGGTGCGCCACTCTATTTTTCCAGGCGGAGACATAGCCGAGGTTGACCAGTTCGTAATAGGGACTGATTCCGGCCGAGTCGGTGTTGGGGTCGCTGCCCGCCTCGATCAGCACCTTCATGATCTTCAATCGAGCTTCACCTTTCCCCTCGGGCATCATCAGGTCGCGGTTTATCACCATTTCGGTGCCCGCGGTGATCGCATGCAGCAGCGCCTGGTCGAGTACTTCTACGGCGAAGGTCTGCTCCTGAAGCAGATCATTGAGGGTTTCGAAGGAGCCTTCCCGCGCCGCGGCTGCCAGGGCGATCGCCTTGTCTGCGCTGTTAGCTGTACCGATCAGCAGCTTCTGCACTCCGGGTTCACCCGAGACGGCCGCCAGGCTCAATGCCCCGTCCCCGGCTTGATTGGTCAATGCGGCATCAGCGCCGAGCTGCAGCAGGGTTTTTACGGCGTCGACCTGCCCGAAACGAGCTGCCGTCATCAGCGGAGTGAACCCGTCGGTATTAATCTGATCGATAGCTACACCAGCGCCGATCAAGGTCTGGATCATCTCGACCCGGCCCAATTCGGCTGCCATTATCAGGGCTGTCACCGGGTCGGGTTTCTGCCACATTGACGGAACCCCCGCCCCCATACTGCGGCCGACCGCATCAGTCGCTGCCCCTTTCCGGGCCAGCAACGCGACCATTTCCGGTCTATTTTCATAGACCGCGAACATCAGCGGCGTCCACCCTCTAAAATCGTAAGCTTTCACCGCAGCGTTGATGTCGGCACCCCGTTCCAGCAACAGGTTGACCAGTTCAGGGCTGCCTACAAGGACCCGGAAACTGGCAATCATCTGGAGCGTATGGCACGCTTTTCCCGGCTGATTGGCCAGCAGCGCATGGACAACCGGCGGATCGTTGCCCCGTCTGTTGGGAGAAGAGATTGGCTGATTGACGTCCTTAACTGCGGCGAAAATCGCCTCGACGATTTCAACCTGCCCTAACTCGATGGCAATGGCCATCCCGTTTCCGAGAAGCTCAGGCGATAATTTCTGCGGGTTTTTGGGCAACAGAAAGGCCGCTACCAGGGCCGCATCCTTTTTATCCACAGCATGCAGAAAGGGGTTGGAATCTTTGCGGTCGGAGAAGCCCCGCGAGTTTTTCTGGTTGGGATTGGCCCCGGCCCGTAGCAGATCTTGCACCATGGAGGTATTCCCTTTTGTCACTGCACATCCCAAAGGGGTCCTGCGGCTGTAGTCCTGAACCTCCAGGTCGGCTCCGGCCGCAACGAGGTCGGTAACAATTCCATCCATGCCATAGAGACAGGCCGCATGCAGTAAGCTCGCTTCACGATCGCTGCCGCTGCCCCCAGGAGTCGCTTTCGCCCCTTTGGCCAGCAGTTGCTTAACCAAGGTCAGATTCTTATTGATCACCGCATGCCAAAGGGGCGAAAGGTCGTCGCCATCGGACACATTTACATTGACTTCCGGCTGCTGAAGAATTTTGTCGACCAGTTCCCCATGGCTGTTCTTAACCGCGCCGGTCAAGGCGAATTCAGGGAAGTTTTCAAGAAGAGGCCAGATCCGATCCGCATCTCCCCTGCGGCCATAATGAACGAACAGTTGATTTATATTAGGTAGAAGGACGCTCTCTTTGCCCAGCTGGAAAAGGACATCGACAATTGGCCCTGGATTGCCGTACCGAATCGACTGAGCGAAATCCTCCGCCATATCTTCTTGCCAAAGGTCGGGGGTGTCGTTGAGAAGTTCAGCAATCAGAGTAGGCATCCCCGCTTGCAAAGCGATCCTTATGGTCTTCTCCTTGAGCAGAAGCTTATCCAGATATCCCTGCTGATAGAAAAATCGCAGAAAAGCTTCAGATCGAATTCGCTGGGCCACCTCAACGAGCTCTGCTTTCTTCTCAGGAGTCAGTTCGATCCCGGTTTCCTGGACCAGAAACTGAAACATCTGCGGCTTACCCCAGAGGGAGTAATTGAGAACCAGCAACTGCCCTTGTGGATCGGAAGGGAGAGAATGTCCGGCCGCGCGAACCTCTGACATGATTTTCAGACTCCCTCCGACAGCAGCCCAGTCGATCAGGGCCATCTTTTGTCCATAGTCGTCTGTCAGGGTCAAGTCAGACCGAATATCGGCCCCTTTCGCCAAAAGAGCAGAAAAAACCTTCTCGTCCCCCGCAAGGATGGCAATCTGAACCGGAGTCAACCCTCGGGAGGTGCGGAACAGGGGGTCCGCTCCCTGTTCGAGCAACAGCCAGGCAAGATCGTTTTTCTGCAGGTGTAGAGCGACCATCAACGGGGATGCTCCCTGCATATCTTCGGAAAAATGAAGGAGCCCCTCGGGCATTGGTGTCGAGTCGACGTAGGCCCCGGCTTCCAGGGCCGGAATGACCCCTTCCAGCTTGTCATCGGCAATTGCGCGCCAGAGAGTTTCATCGGGTGTTAGGCCCTCAGCCGCCGATGCTGCATGGCAAAAAGTAGCGGCTGCAATCGCGATAAAGGCCCAAATGGAAATCAAGAAGCCCTGGCGAGCTGCGTAGCGA
>CAMYNR010000138.1 GCA_947259715.1 uncultured Desulfuromonadales bacterium | reverse complement strand
AAAAGTAGGACCGCCGATCAATTGTCCAGTAACAGGAAGGCCGTTTGCCGAAATGGTATCGTCACCGGGTATTTCGGCAGTAGTTGCCCCTTCCCAGTAAAGCAGAACCTGCTTGATAGTTACTCCGGGGGTGACAAAAAGGTTGATTGTTCCAGGTTGGATCTGGGCCAACCCGGTACCGGCAACAATAATGTCGGTTCCTGTTGCGACTGTGATGGAAGGTGTTCCCAGCTCCTCGCTGCCATCGGCTAAGGCGGTCATTGGCAGCAGAGACAACAACGCTATCAAAAGGGCCAAAATACTCCTGATTGGCATCCTACGCATGGCGAGATGCTCCTTTCTTTGCAGTGCATTAATATGAAATGTGAACTTGACCATTTGGCGCGCAACTATATTTAAAATGCTGGTGGCAGAATATTCAGTGTTCTATTGTGCGAAGAGATTTGCAACCTTCATTAGAAATCTAAAGACTCTTCAGGAGATGTCAAGTCAATCTATTGTGAAAATTACGTTAAATTTTTTCGGAATGGTGAGTTTGTCTTTGGGAGTTCATCAAATCTGAGCACTTGAGCAATATCAATTAGGTTGGCCGGAAGATTATTTTTCTTTTTTTTGCCTTGCTCATAGAGGAAGCTGTTCACGCTGAGATGGTTTGAAGGACCAGAAGGAAAGGTTGGCCAAGGGATTGAATCCCAGCAGTGAGGTTCAAATATCGCCTGGATATTTATGTCTTTACCAGCAGGGGGTAACATGGCAGGAGGGGTATTGAATGATAATTTAATTAGAAAGTTGACTAGCCCGCTGCACGGGATTAAAGCCCCCGTGCAGCGGATGACTAGTGTTTAAACCACCTGCTCCATCCCCCAGATTCCGCAAGGGCAGATGCCGGCGCAGATGCCGCAACCGATGCAGACCTGATCGTCAGAGATGTATTCAAAGCCGCCATCCTTGCTTTCTTCTCGGCGAATGGCACCCTCAGGGCAGGCTTCCAGGCACATGCTGCAGTCGCGGCAGGTGCCGCAGGAGATGCAGCGGCTGGTCTCCTTGCTCGCGTCAGTGAAATTGAAACGGCTGCGGTTGTGTGGCCGGAACAGCTCCTTGCTGAGGCATTCCTGCGAGATCTGCGGCAGTTTTTTCTTCGCTTTGAGCGGATTGCCGGCGAGGAACTCATCGATATATTCGGCGGCTTCCCGGCCGTGACCGATGGCGTGGGTCAGTAGCCCCGGCTTGATGGTATCGCCGATGGCAAAGACTCCGGGAGCCTTGGTCAGCTGGCCGCAGTCATCGACCTCCGCCATGCCGCGCTCGCTCAGCCAGTCGCGGGGGATGTAGGAGAGGTCGGGGCGCTCACCGATGGAGATGATCACGGTGTCTGCTTCCAGCAGGCGCCCATCCTTGGTGTGCAGGCCCTTTTCGTCGACTTTCTCGGTAAAGACCGGCCATTCAATCTTGCCGCCGAGCTTCTCGAAGTGATCGATTTCCTTTTTAAAGGCAGCCGGACGTTGAATATCGATGGCGGTCACCTGCTTGGCGCCCATGGCATAGGCACCGAGGCAGACGTCCATGCCGGCGTTACCGGCACCGATAACAACGACCTTTTCCCCAATCGGGGGATTTTCGCCGTTATTGACCGCTTTAAGGAACTCCAGCCCTTTCACCAGCCGCTCATGGCCGGGGAAGGGGATAACCACCGGATTGTGGGCGCCGGAAGCGATGACCACAGCGTCGAAGTCCTGCTGCAGCTTGCTGAACAGCTCCTTGGTGACCGGGGTGTCGGTTTTGATGGCGACCCCGAGATCCTTGACCCGCTGGATCTCCTTGCCGAGGGTGTCGGCAGGAAGACGATCGGTCGGGATAACCTGACGCAGCTTGCCGCCGACTTCCTTGTCCGCTTCGATGATGGTCGCGCCGTGGCCAAGCAGGCGCAGGTGCCAGGCGGCGGAAAGGCCGCCCGGGCCGCCGCCGATGACGGCAACTTTTTTACCGCTCTCGGCTTTCGGGCTCGGAGATTCGGCTTCCATCGACAGTTTGCCGAGGGCCGGCATCGCCACCGGCAGGTCGATAAACTGGCGGGTGCAGGCGTCCATGCAGGGGTTCGGGCAGACTTCGCCGCAGACGCTGCTCGGAAAGGGTGAGTACTGCAGGACCAGCTCGATCGCTTCCTTGTATTTGCCGGCCCGCAGCAGGTTGATCCGGTCCTGGGTCGGAATCGACGAAGGGCAAGCCGCTTCACAGGGAGCGCAGAAGGCTTTGTTCTGCCAGTGCGGAATCTTCAGCCGGTCGTTGCCGGCGTTTACCAGCCCGGCGACATGATTGTAGTCATCCTTGAGCACCTCGCCAAAGATCCCCCCTTCGACCCACTTGTTGAGTCGAAACTCGCGCATGCTGATGCGCATGGCATGCCGCCAGCGGCGTTCTTCGTAGGTTTTGGCGGTAATCTTTTTCCACTGGCTGAAGTCACTCAGGGTCTCGAGATGCTGACTGCGGTCGATTTTCTCCAGGAAAGTTGGCAACCCGTTACGCAGAAACTCGCGGTCAGCCTCATCCAGTTCCAGCAGCCAGACTTCGTCCGGCAGGTTTTTGGCTTCGCCGCGCAGATAGATGGTGCCGCCGACCATGCCCATGCAGGCGCGGTCGCCGAGCACCGAGTCGTAGTCCTGGCTGTCGATACCGCAGATCACTGCGGTGCCGCCGCCCATAAACTCGAAACAGAAGGAGCCGGTATTTTTAAGCACCCAGAATTCCGGGGCTGGAAACGCTGGATCATGTTTCATCAGTGAGCCGGAGCGGGTACCGACCCGACCGGCGACATAAATCTTACCACCGGCGGCGCAGTGGGCGGTGGTATCGCCGCTGTCCCCCTTGATGATCAGTTCGGCGCCGGCATTCAGCCAGCCGGCATCGGCGGGAGCGGGGCCGTTGACGGTGATCGAGGTGCCCTTCAGGCCGAAGGAGCCGACCCGTTGACCGGGATTTTTCACTGAGAATTTCAGCGGGGTGCCGTCCTCGGTCCAGAGCGGGCCACCGATGTTGTGGTGACCGCTGGAGAGAACTTCGAATTCGGTCTCGCCCTTCTCAAGTGCGGCGTAGACCTGCATCAGCAGTTCCTGGGTGGAGAGGCGTTTTTTATTTTCATCAAAACCGATAATTTGTGCTGCCATTGTCTTTTATCCTCCTTAACACACGTGCTGGATCTGCAGGCGGTCGGCGACGGCGTGGTCGGTGGCGACCAGGGCGTCGGAACGGCCAACCGGCAGGGAGGAGTTGCCGATGGGAGCCATCAGCTTTTTAAACTCCTGGTCCATGGCCAGGTAATAGTTGACGATATTCTGCGCCACCTTCTCCGGGTCGAGGCGATGCGCCAGCTGCGGCTCCTGGGTGGTGATGCCGGCCGGGCAGAGGCCGGTATTGCAGGCGTTGCAGCGGCCCATGTCGTTGCCGATGCAGCCGGCCATCTGCAGAATCAGCTTGCCGGTGAAGACGCCGTTGGCGCCCAGGCACATCATTTTGAAGGCGTCTGCAGCCAGGTCGCCGGTCTTGCCGAGACCGCCAGCCGCCCAGAGCGGAATCTGTCCCTGGCGACCCTGGGTGACGGCAGCCAGGTAGCAGTCACGCAACTTGCTGACGATCGGGTGCCCGGTGTGATCGAGGGAAACCTCGTGAGCGGCACCGGTGCCGCCGTCGATGCCGTCGAGGAAGAAGCCGCCGACGATGTTGTACGGGTCACGGACCAGGTTGTTGAAGACGCTGACCGAGGTCGCGCTAGCTGCCACCTTGATGGCGACCGGGACGCGGAACTTGAAGGCCGAGTTGAAGGAGAGGAACATCTTCTGCACGCTCTCCTCAATGGAATAGAGGCCCTGGTGGTTCGGCGGGCTGAGCAGGTCAGCCTTGGGTACACCGCGAATCGCCTGGATATGCTCAGCGACCTTGCCGGCCTGAAGCAGGCCGCCGTCGCCCGGTTTGGCGCCCTGACCGATCTTGATCAGAATCCCGGCCGGGTCCTCGACCATGTGCGGCATGGCGTTGGCGATCCGGTTCCAGCCGAAGTGGCCCGAAGCGATCTGCAGGATCAGGTATTTCAGATATTTCGATTTCAGCAGCCGTACCGGCACGCCACCTTCGCCGGAACACATGCGCACCGGCAATCCGCACTCCTCGTTAAGGTAGGCGACCGCCATGGCCACCCCTTCCCACATCCGCCAGGAGAGGGCACCGATCGACATGTCGCCGATGATCACCGGGTAGATCCAGTTAACCGGCGGGGTTGCCGCGTTGCTGACCAGTTGATGCGCCTCATCCGGTTTGAAAGGCAGCTTCTTCGGCGGCAGGATCCGGCCGAAGGGCGCCAGCAGGTCGAAGGTGTGGCGCTGGGCATCGAGGCTCGGGTCGGTCATCTGCGAGATGCGGCCGACCCGGATCGAGTCGAGGGTCCGGCTGCTGCCCTCCAGGTTTTTCCGACCGCCGCGTTTGATCGAGTCGCCGCCCAGGCAGCGGGTGATAATCGGGTGGCGGGTGTCCGGGTTGCGCTCCGGCTTGATGGCGTCGTTGGGGCAGACCTTTTCGCACATGCCGCAGCCGCGGCAGTAGTCGCGGATCGACTTGGCCTGGCGGATCACTGGAACCGCAGAAAAACGAGCCTTCGGCTCGGGGAAGTTGCCTTCGGAGAAGACCATCCGCCGCCGCTCGACTTTCGGGACGATCGCCCGGAAGGTGCAGGTGGCGACGCAGGAGCCGCACATGGTGCAGCGGCTGGCGTCGTACTTGATCTTCCAGGGCAGATCGTTGGCGGTGACATCATTCAATCTCATTGTTTCCATCTTTGGACCTCCAGATCGTCGTTGATAACGACGACTTCGCGCTCGTTCGGGTAGATATCGGTCTCCCAGTCGCGATCCGGGAGGATTTCGTTGATCCCGCAGACTTCCGACGAAACGGCGACGGTATCTTCATCGCGGCCGACCACCACCGGACGCAGTTTCTTGGCGTCGCAGCAGGTGAACATGGTGTTGTCGGGGAGCAGACCGATAATCGTGTTCGGACCATTGATCTCCAGGTGGGCCAGCGACTGGCGGATCGCCTTGAGCTGCTTGTCGTCTTCGCGCTGTTCGATATCTTCGAACGGCAGCGGGGTGACGACATGCTTGTAGTAGTGCAGCGGCCAGCCGAGCTCACGATGGACATAATGCAGGGTGTAGAGGAAGCACTGGGAATCGGACTCGAAGCCGATATAGCCGCGGTGCAGCCCTTGCTGAAATTCCTTATTCTTCAGGTAAAAAGTATTCTCGCCGTTGGCCAGCGCCGTATAGCCCTGCAGATGAAAGGGGTGGGCGGCGTAGCGGACGATATCGTAGTTGGTGTTCTGCCGGCACTGGGCGGTGATCACTTTGGCGGTGAAGCGCTCGTCGGCGTCCCAGAGGTTGAAGTAGGTGCCGATGTCACGCGGGTCGCCGATCTCTTTCAGGGTGATCACGTCGGGCCAGAAAGAGTAGGCAAAGCCTTCTTCGTTCGGCTCCAGGGCAGCGCGCAGCCGCAAGCGGGTGTCAAGCAGCAGCTCCTCTTTTTCTTTCTGGTCGGCTTTTCGGTAGGTCCGCGGATAGTCGAAGGTCTCGAAGACGTAGTTCGGCATGGCGTTGATGTCCAGGCCCGGCTCGTCATTGACCTCCGGAGCCCACTGCATGACCCGGTGGAAGCCGATCTCGTGGAGAATATCCTCGGCAATCTTGATGCCGTCGTCGGTGCAGGCCATCGACAGGGTCGGCAAGTGTTTGTAAGGTTCGAAAATACCGCCGAGGTTTTGCATGACCATGGCGAAACCCGAGTTGTCGTGCCCTTTCTGTTGCGATTGCATCAGCTGCAGGGCCATGCTCGGATGAATATAATTACGACTTTTGATCGCGCCGATACGACACATAGATCAACTCCTTGTTCAATTCAGAAGAATTTGGTTGCTTCTGTCTGGTTTGGCTCCGGACAGCGGCGGGAGCCGGGTGGCAGGACGTGCGTCCGGAGTTACTGCTAAGCTGAGGGATTTGAAGCAGGTTCTATGCCAGAAGTAAAGGTTTTGCCGCGACTTACTCCTGGTTTCCAAAAATAAGCGTAATAGCCAGGGTTTGAGGTTCTTTTGAAAGGGTCGCTTCGCTTATCCAATTTGAGCCAACAGCTGAGTGAGTATTTTGTGTACTCTGTTTGGGTGCTCTGTTTTTAACTCAGCGGCGGCAACGCGTTGTGTTGCCGCCGCTGGTGATTCAGGCTGATTTTCAGACCAGGGTCACCCAGCCATAAGGGTCGGGCTGCTGGCCGTATTGAATTCCGGTCAGGGTATTGAACAGGCGCATGGTCAATTCCCCCGGTTTGCCGTCGCCGAGCCTCACGCAGCGCTCTTTGTAGCAGAAATCGCTGACCGGAGAGATCACCACGGCAGTGCCGGCGCCGAAGGCTTCTTGCAGTCGGCCGTTCTCGGCCCCTTCCAGGACCTCGTCTACGGTCAGAGCCCGTTCTTCGATTTCAATGCCGAATTCTTTCGCCAGTCGGATCACCGAACGGCGAGTGATGCCATCGAGGACTGTGCCTTTGAGGGGTGAGGTCACCAGCTTGCCATCGTAGTAGAAGAACATATTCATACTGCCGACTTCTTCGACGTAGCGCTTTTCCTTGGCGTCGAGCCAGAGCACCTG
This sequence comes from uncultured Desulfuromonadales bacterium, assembly GCA_947259715.1. Classification (GTDB taxonomy): domain Bacteria; phylum Desulfobacterota; class Desulfuromonadia; order Desulfuromonadales; family Geopsychrobacteraceae; genus Malonomonas. Next base: position 13,596 of record CAMYNR010000138.1, on the reverse strand, counting down.
ATCGTAGCCTTTCAGCGCGGCCTCGCGCGCGGCGTAGAGACTGGCGGCGTAGTTGCCACCTGTTTTCGCCTCCCCGGTGCCGCCCTCGGTGGCGCGCACGTAGTGATCGGAGATCCAGATCTTGACCGGTGCGATGCCCCCTTTGTAGTAGGCGCCGACCGGTGAGAGGATGATATAGCAGAGGTATTGATCGGCCGGGCGTACACCAAGCATCGGCTCGGTGGCGATCATCGTCGGCCGGATATAGAGGCTGGTGCCGGCGGAGTGCGGAACCCAGTCCGCTTCCAGGCGGATCAGCTCCAGCAGCGAGTCAAGAAAGAACTGCTCGTCGACCTCCGGCATGCACATGCGCCGCGCGCTCAGGTTAAAGCGCTTGACGTTGTCGGCCGGGCGGAACAGGGCGATCTCCCCTCCCGGCCGGCGAAAGGCTTTCAGCCCCTCGAAGATCTCCTGCGAGTAATGCAGGACCATCGCCGCCGGGTCGAGGGTGAAGGGGGCATAGGGTTGAATGCGCGCCGAGTGCCAGCCCTTGCCGGTGTCATACTGCATGACGAACATCCGGTCGGTAAACTGTTTGCCGAAGACGAGCTTGCTTTCGTCTTCGATCCGCTGTTTGAATTCGGTCACCGGCTGAATTTCCAGATCCATGGCACGCCTCTCTTGACAATAATTAAATATGGAATTCGTAATGATCCTACATATCATAAGCTGGGATGACGCCGCAAGATTAACTCTGAACTTGGCAGCGCCGGTCGGAATGGTTGCAAAAAAGTGAGAAAAAACTTAGACTTTGGTTTGTTCCCGTGCGTCTGCCTTGGGGGAGAGTTTTGTTATGCAGATCGATCTGAAATACGGAGCCGGTTTTCAGCGAGCACAGCTGCCCATGACCGCTCAGGTGCTGAGTGTAGCGCCAGCGGCGCCGGCAGCGGCGGAAACTCTGGTCCGCCAGGCGCTGTCCGCACCTCTGGGGACGGCGTCGCTGAAGGAGTTGATCTCTGCCGAAGATAGGGTGGTGATTGTCACCTCTGATATCACCCGCTACACCGGCAGTGAAATCTACCTGCCGCTGCTCGTTGCTGAATTGAACCGGATCGGTGTCGCCGACGGACAGATCAGCATTCTGATCGCCCTGGGAATCCATCGGCCGCAAACCGAGGCGGAGCACCAGAAAATCCTTGGCCCACTGTTCGGTCGGATAGCGGTTTTCGATCATGACTGTGATGACCCCCAGGGGCTGGTCAAGCTGGGCGAGACCGATTCGGGACTGCCGGTGCTGGTCAATCGCCGGGTTGTCGAGACCAGTCGGGTGATCGTTACCGGCACCGTTGGCTTTCATTATTTCGCCGGTTTCGGTGGCGGCCGCAAAGGGCTGGTACCAGGGGTGGCAGGGCGAGAAACCTGCATGCGGAGCCATTTCAGTGTCTTCAACCCGCCCGAAGTCGGCGGCAAGCATCCGCTGGCGACCACCGGCGTTCTGGAGGGCAATCCGGTCCACCAGCTGCTGACCCAGGCGGCGCGGATGGTCAAGCCCGATTTTCTGTTGAATACTGTGCTCTCGCCGCAAAAGCAGATTCTCGATGTTTTCTGTGGTGACCTGGAGGAAGCGCACCTGGCCGCTTGTGAGCTGGTGCGGCAACAATTTCAGGTGCCGCTGACAGAGCCGGCCGAGCTGGCGATTATCTCCTGCGGCGGCGAGCCGAAGGATATCAATTTTATTCAGGCGCAAAAGGCCCTCGATTACGGCTGCCGGGCGGTCCGTGAGGGGGGCACGATCATTTTGCTAGCCGCCTGCCGCGATGGTTTTGGCCATCCGACCTTTTTCGACTGGTTTGACTACCAGGATCTCGATCAATTCGAGCAGGCCTTGCGGCAAAATTACCAGATCAACGGCCAGACCGCCCACGCGGTCCTGAGTAAAGCGCGGCGCTTCCGGGTGATTCTGGTCAGCGAGTTCAGCGCCGCGCAGACGGCAAGAATGGGCATGGAAAAGGCGGAGGATTTGCAGGCCGCCCTGGCGCTGGCTCAGGCGGGTCTGTCCGCTGCGCCGAAGGCTGTGGTGATCCCGGATGGGGGGACGGTATTGCCGACAGTCACTAAAGCGGGTTAGCCACCACCAAAAGTAGGCGCTTTAGGCGAGTCACCAAGAATACCAAGGAAAATCAAGGGCTTTAACGCAGAGTCGGAGAGGTGCAGAGACGCAGAGAACTTCAGAGGCTAAACCCGCTTCTTGTTGGTTTTAAACCATAAAAGATCTAAAGATTTTCTCTGCGAACTCCGCGTCTCTGCGTCTCTCCGTTAAAAAAGCTTTTCTTGGTGTCTTGGTGGCGATAATTGAAGTTAGGGGTAAAACGATGCCGAGTAAAGAAGCAGTCCTCCAGCAGGTGATCGAGTCCGGTGCCCTGCCGACCCTGTCGACGGTCGCCTCCAAGCTGATCGATATCACCGGCAAGGAGGAAACCACCATCTATGACATCACCAAGCTGATTGCTCAGGATGTCTCTTTGTCGACCAAAGTCCTCAAAGTAGTGAACTCGTCTTTTTATAATTTCCCCAACGAGGTCGGCACTATTCAGCAGGCGGTGGCGATCCTCGGCACCAACGCGGTGCGCAGCCTGGTGCTCTCCTTCTCCTTTCTGAACATGGAACGCCCTCGCTTCGGCGCAGGCTTCGATTATGAGCAGTTCTGGGAACACTCCCTGGCGGCGGCGGTCGCTTCCAAGCTTATCATGGCGCAGGTCTCCGACGGAGACCCGGAGGAGGTCTTTACCGTCAGTCTGCTGCAGAATCTCGGCAAGTTGATTCTGGCCAGTACCTTCGCGGAAAAATATGATCAGATTCTCCAGGCGGCCAACGGCAGCGAAGCGCTCCTGTTGGAACTGGAGGAACAGCAGCTGGGTGCCAATCACGCTTATATCGGCTGTGAAGCGGCCAAGCACTGGATGTTTCCCGAGAGCCTGGCCATCCCCATTCTCTATCACCATGACCCGAGCGCGGCCAGAAAACTCAGCCCGGAAATGCAGACCAACCTTCGCGTGGTGCACCTGGCTGGCCTGCTGGCCAATATCATGTATTCGGGGCATCCCATCGAGTACCACGGCCCGTTTCGCGAACGGGCGCAGAAAATGTTCGGCCTGAAGGCCGCGGCGATCGATGAAATTCTGCGTAAAGCGAACGTCGAGGTTGCCCAGGCGGCGGAATATTTCGGTTTGAAAATCGATGGTACGGCGTCAATCCCTGAACTGCTGCAGGAGGCGAACATCAAGCTCAGTCTGCTGAATATGAGTTACGAGCAGATGAACCGCGAGCTGGTGCAGGCCAAACTGACGCTGGAAAAGCTGACCGGCGAGCTGGAGGAAAAAAACCGTTACCTGGAGGGGATCGCCAACCTGGACGGGCTGACCGAAATCTACAATCATCGCTATTTTCAGGAGTTTCTCGATAAAGAAATCAGCCGCAGCCAGCGCCGAGAGACCGAGCTGAGCCTGGTTTTGGCCGATATCGATTATTTCAAGAAGTTCAACGATTTTCATGGCCATCAGGCCGGCGACCATGTGCTGCGCGAGGTCGCCGCGCTCTGCGGCAGCTTGATCCGCGAGTATGACCTGCTGGCGAGGTACGGCGGCGAGGAGTTCGTTTTTGTCCTGCCGGAGACCGATCCGCAGGAGGCGCTGGTGGTCGCCGAAAAGATCCGCGCTGCAATTGAGCAGCAGCACTTCGAATATCAGGGCGAGGATTGCCGGGTAACCATGAGCTTCGGTGTCGCCGGTTTTCTGCAGGCGGACAAATCAATCAATAAGACCGAACTGATCGAACGCGCCGACAAAGCGCTCTACAGCGCGAAGAAGAAGGGGCGCAACCGGGTTGAGGAGTATGTCGAAAAGTCAGGCTGGTTCAGTCGATCAAAGTAGACATTTTCGGTCATTTATTCGATAATGCCCCACGCGCTGAAGTCTTGGGCACGAATGTCTGTTTTGTGCTAGGCTTCGTGCCTTCTTAATTTGAAAACAATTTGCCACTGAGCCACCAATAAAAGCTTTTAACGCAGAGACGCGGAGAAACGCTGAGTTCGCAGAGAAGGGCAAATTCATTTGTTTCTTTTGGTTTAAACAATAATTCTTTTTGGTTAAGCTCTCGTTTTTCTCTGCGTCTCTCCGACTCTGCGTCAAAGCTTTTGATTGATTGTTAAGGGATGACACCTGATGTTGAATACTGAAGTTATCACCAAGCTGGAACGGATCGTCGGCAAGGACCAGTTGTCAACCGATCAGGCCGATCTGATCTGTTACTCCTACGATGCCACCGGTCATGCGGCTGGCCAACGAGACCGGTATTCCGGTTTATCCGCGCGGCGCCGGCAGCGGTTTTACCGGCGGCAGTCTGCCGACCAGCGGCGGCATTGTGCTGGTCACCACCCGCCTCGACCGGATTCTCGAAATCGACGAGGAGAACCTGGTGGCAACGGTGGAGCCGGGGCTGGTGACCGAGCAGTTCCAAAAAGCGGTTGAAAAGGTCGGCCTCTTTTATCCGCCCGATCCGGCGTCGCTGAAGTTTTCCACCCTGGGCGGCAATGTTGCCGAATGCGCCGGCGGGCCGCGTTGTGTCAAATACGGCGTGACCAAGGACTATATCCTCGGCCTGGAGATCGTCACCCCGACCGGGGATATCATCAAGACCGGCGGCCCGACCATGAAGGGGGTGGTCGGCTACGACCTGACCAAGCTGATCTGCGGCAGCGAGGGGACTTTGGCGGTGATCACCAAGATCATCATCAAGCTGCTGCCGAAGCCGGAGGCGAAAAAGACCATGCTGGTGCTGTTCGACTCCATCGACGGCGCTGCCCAGGCGGTTTCGGCGATTATCGGCCACAAGATCATCCCCGCTACCCTCGAATTCATGGATGGCCGCACCATCGACTGCGTCCGCCAGGCCACCGACCTGCAGGTGCCGGAGAGTGCCCGCGCGGTGCTGATCATCGAAGTTGACGGCGACCGGGAGTTCCTCGATAAGCAGGCTGCCAAGATCGCCGAAATCACCCAACCCCTCGGCGTAGTCGAGACCCGCATCGCTGAGACCCCGGAAGAGAGTGAAGCGCTCTGGCAGATCCGCCGCTCGGTTTCGGCCAGCCTGCGCAAGGTGAACCCGGACAAGTTCAACGAGGATATCTGCGTGCCGCGCTCCAAAGTGCCGGAGATGATTCGCAAGATCGACGCCATCTCCGACCGCCACGGGGTGCCGATCGTCAACTTCGGTCACGCCGGCGACGGCAATATCCACGTCAACGTGATGATCGACAGCAAGCAGCCGGGCGAACAGGAAAAAGCCGATGCGGCGATTGAAGAGGTTTTCAAGGCAGCGCTGGCGCTGGGCGGTACTATGAGCGGCGAGCATGGCGTCGGAATCATGAAGCAGTCCTTCATTCCATTGGAACTGGCGCAGAATGCCGTTGACTACATGAAGACGATCAAGAAAGCCCTCGATCCGAACAATATTCTCAACCCGGGGAAGATTTTTCCTTCGGATACATAATTTGTAGGGGCGAACCTTGTGTTCGCCCGTGGTCCTTGTAGGGGCGTCCCGGTGGGACGCCCTTGTTGCAAAATGCCCCAAACCGGGCGGCCCAACGGCCCGCCTTTACATGATAGAAGATTATGGCAAAACTGAAAAAACTCGAAGAGTTTCGTGAAGAGATCGACCAGTGCGTCAAGTGCGGCGCCTGCCGTGCTCACTGTCCTGCTTTCGGTGCTGAAAAGCACGAGGGGCGGGTTGCCCGGGGCAAGATCGCCCTGGCCAATGCGCTGCTTGATGGCGAAGTCGAGATGGAGGACCGCTTCCTGCTCGACATGTCCCAGTGCCTGCTCTGCGGCAGCTGCTACGCCCAGTGTCCCAACAAGGTGCCGACCGAAGAGATCGTCGCCGCAACCCGGCTGAAGATTGCCGAGCAGCAGGGGCTTTCCACCTTCGGCAAAGGGGTGGCGACGGTGCTGAAAAATCAGGGGTTGATGGATCTGCTCGCTAAGGGGGGCGGCAAGCTTTCCAGCCTGCTGTTCAAGAAACTGCCCGATAACAGCGGCATGCGGCTGCGTTTTCCGGCGCCCTTCATCAGCTCCAAGCGGACCCTGCCCTGTCTCAGCGACACGCCCTTCCGTGATCGCCACCCGGAGCAGATTCCCGGCCGGGCTGAGCAGCCGACGATCCTGTTCTTTACCGGCTGCGGCATCAACTACATGTATCCCGAGAGCGGTGAAGCGATGCTCAAGGCGCTGAAGTTTCTCGGCGTCAACATTATCATCCCCAAAGGGCAGGCCTGCTGTGGACTGCCGGCGGTCTCCGCCGGGGCCGCAGAAACGGTCGAGGGGCTGGCGGAACAGAACCTGGCCGAGCTGGGCAAGCATGCCTGCGACTACATCGTCACCGCCTGCGCCTCCTGCAATGCCGGCCTGGGGAAGATCTATCCCCAGCTGGGTGAAGAGTTTGCCGACTATAAAGACAAGGTGAAAGATATCTTTGTCTTTCTCGTCGAGATGGGCTTCGCCGAGCAGCTGGCTGCGCTGCCGAAAGCTGCTGAGCGAAAAAAGGTCACTTACCACGACCCCTGCCACCTGCGCACCCGCGGCATCACCAAAGAGCCGCGTCAGATCCTCAAAGCCCTGCCCCAGGTCGACTACATCGAGATGGAAGCCGCCGGCACTTGCTGCGGGCTGGGCGGCACCTATTCGGTCTACCACTACGACACCAGCCAGAAGATCGGCGGCAAAAAAGCCAACTTCATCGCCGAAAGCGGCGCCGAGCTGGTCGCCACCGACTGCCCCGGCTGCATCATGCAGCTGCAGGACAGCATCAACCACGCCGGCGGCGGGCAGCGGGCGGTGCATATCCTCGATCTGGTCGCTGAGGCGTTGCCTTAAGGTTAAATTTAAACTGAGCTACCAGGAGAGGCCTTTAACGCAGAGGCGCAGAGACGCTGAGTTCGCGGAGAAGGGCAAATAATTGGTTTTGAGGCTTTAAATATACATCGATTCTGCTTTGCCCCAGGCTTTCTCTGCGTCTCTCCGCCTCTCCGTCAAAGCTTTTGATTTTAAAATTGGAGGGATTAATGCCCGAGAGGAAACCTCAAGCGAACAGCTCGCTGCGGCAGCGGCTGCACGAAATCATTTTCGAGGCGGACACTCCGGCGGGCAAGCTCTTCGATGTGGTGCTGATCATCAGCATCCTCCTCAGCGTCGTCGTGGTGATGCTCGACAGCGTGGCTTCACTGCAGCAGGATTACGGCAGAATCTTCTACATTGCCGAGTGGTTCTTCACGCTGCTGTTTACTGCTGAATATATTTTGCGCCTCAGTTGCATCGGTCGACCGCTCAAATATGCCGGCAGCTTCTTTGGCGTGGTCGACCTGCTCTCCATCATTCCCACCTATCTCAGCCTGTTCCTGCCGAGCGGCAAGTATCTGCTGGTGATCCGAATTCTGCGCCTGCTGCGGGTCTTTCGGGTGCTGAAGCTGGTGCCGTATGTCGGCGAAGCCAACTATCTGCTGCGGGCGCTGCGGGCCAGCCGGCGCAAGATCCTGGTTTTTCTCTTCTCAGTGGTTTTGTTGATGGTGATCTTCGGTGCGGTGATGTACATCGTCGAAGGGCCGGAGCATGGCTTTACCAGTATCCCGCGCTCGATCTACTGGTCGATCGTCACCATGACCACCGTCGGCTACGGGGATATCTCACCCCAGACCAGTCTGGGCCAGACGATTGCTTCGCTGGTGATGATTCTGGGCTACGGAATTATCGCCATCCCCACCGGTATCGTCACCGCCGAGATGACCTTCTCCAGGCAGATCTCCACCCAGAGCTGCCCGGAATGCAGCGCCGAAGGTCATGCGCCGGATGCCAAGCACTGTAAATTCTGTGGTGTGGAGTTGAATCCGGAGTGAAAGTCGGATTGCCAGCAAGGAAAGTTTTTAACGCAGAGGCGCAGAGAGAAGCTGAGGTCGCAGAGAAAGGCTAAAGTCTTTTGGTTTTAGGGTTTTAAACAAAAAGCTTCTGTTTGTCGCTTTTGATTTTCTCAGCGTCTCTCCGCCTCGGCGTCAAAGCCTTTATTCTGGGATCTGCTCCAGCTCTTCCCAGCGCTGATAAGCGCTTTCCAGCTCTGTCTCCAGCTGTTGCAGGCGCTCCTGCAGGGCGCTGATCTGGGCGCCATCCCCTTGTTGATAAAGGCTTGGGTCGGCCAGTTTGGCGTGAATTTCGGCCTGTTCGGTTTCCCAGCCCTCGATCTGCTTCGGCAGTTCCTCAAGTTCGCGCTTTTCCTTAAAGCTGCGTTTTCTGGCCCGTTCCGCTTTGCGGCGTTCAACCTTAACTTTTTCGCTTTTAACCGGTTGCTGCTGTTTTTCCTGCAGGGCCAGCCAGTCATCATAGCCGCCGATGATCTCTTCGATCTGGCCGTTGCTGCTGAAGACCAGGGAGCTGGTGACGACATTGTTCAGGAAACTTCGGTCGTGACTGACCAGCAGCACCGTACCTGGATAGTCGAGGAGCAGCTCTTCGAGCAGGTCGAGGGTTTCCATATCCAGGTCGTTGGTCGGTTCATCAAGGATCAGCAGGTTGGCGGGGCGGGTGAACAGTTTGGCCAGCAGCAGGCGGTTCTTTTCGCCGCCGGAAAGCACCCGGACCGGGGTGCGTGCGCGTTCCGGAGTAAACAGGAAATCCTGCAGATAGCCGTAGATATGTCTTGGCTGGCCGCCTACGATCACCTGATCGTGGTCGCGGACGATGTTGTCCTTGACCGAAAGGTTCTCGTCGAGTTGGTTGCGCAACTGGTCAAAATAGGCCAGTTGCAGGTTGGTGCCCAGACGTAAACTGCCAGATTGCGGCTGCAGTTCGCCGGTCAACAGCTTCAGCAGGGTGGTTTTGCCGCTGCCATTGGGGCCGATCAGGCCGATCCGGTCGCCGCGCATGATGCGCAGTGAGAGGTTGTCGATAATCTGTTGGTCGCCATAGCTGAAGGAGATCTGCTCCGCTTCGCAGACCAGCTGGCCGCTGCGCTGCCCGGCGTCCAGCTGCAGTTTCACCTGGCCGGTCCGCTCGCGGCGCTGGCGGCGCTCTTCGCGCATCTTCAGCAGATCGCGCACCCGGCCCATGTTGCGGGTTCGGCGCGCCTTGATCCCCTTGCGGATCCAGATCTCCTCCTCGGCCAGCTTCTGGTCGAAGCGGGCCCAGGCTTTGTTTTCGGAATTGAGCACATCTTCCCGCCGCTGCAGGTATTGGTCGTAACCACAGCGGTAGTCCTGGAGCTGGCCCCGGTCGACCTCGACCACCCGATTGGCCAGTTTGCGCACAAAGGCCCGGTCGTGACTGATGAAAACCAGGGTCTTGCGCAGCCGCAAGAGGAAATCTTCCAACCATTTGATCGCGGCAATATCCAGGTGGTTGGTCGGTTCGTCAAGCAGCAGCAGTTCCGGGTCAAGGATCAGCGCCGCGGCGATCAGCACCCGGCGCTTGATGCCGCCGGAAAGAGCTTCGATTCTGTCGGCCGGGTTGAGCTCCAGTTGGCTGAGCACCTGAGCGATCTGCAGATTCGCCAAGTCGGCGCTGAGGCCCCCTTGTTCAGCGACCTCCTGCAGGTAGCTTTGCAGCGACCCCTGCCAACTGCCGGGAAATTCTTGCGGCACCAGGGCAGTTCTCAGCCCCTGACGACGGACAACCTCACCTTGGTCGAGGGGGATCTCGCCATTGAGGATTTTCAGCAGGGTCGATTTCCCTGCGCCATTGCGGCCGAGCAGGCAGATGCGGTCGCCTTCCTCGATTTGCAAGCTGGCATTTTGCAGAAGATCCGGGCCACCGAAGGCGATGGAAGCGCTTTGCAGGCTGAGAGTATTCATAGTAAAATTATAACCAGAAGCTAATGGTTCCCTGGGCTGGTGAATTCACGAGTTGGCTGCTGTAAGATTGGCAAAAAATAATGTCTGTCAATTTGTAAAGATAAGCAGCTATGCTATTAATTATATTGCGACGATTAAAAAATCAACAAGCATCAGCCCAGCGAGGGACTTAACAAACCGATTGAGGAGGAAGTCATGAAAAAACTGGTACTCTGGACTTTGATTTCAGCTTTTGCATTGAGTGTGATCGGCTGCGCCGCCACTTCAGGTGGTGAAAATATGCGCGTGAAGTGTCCGTCCTGCGGTTATGAGTTTGATGTTGAAAGATACGGCAGATAACCCGCCTCTTCTTTTTCCTCAGTATCGAAAGCCCCATAGCAATGTGGGGCTTTATTTATATAGCTTTAGAGCCAATAAAGGCCATGTTGCCACCACCAAAAGTAGGCGCTCCTAAGCGAGTCACCAAGGACACCAAGAAAAGCTAAAAACATTAACGCAGAGCCGGAGAGAGGCAGAGAACTTCAGAAGCAAAATCCGCTTCAGGTTGTTTTGAATCCAAAAAAGATTTTTTCCCACTTCGCTCCAGTTCAAATAGTCCCCCTTTAATAAAAGGGGGATTTAGGGGGATTTTCCCTTTGGTATGAACCTGAAATCCCCCCTCGCCCCCTTTGCAAAGGGGGGTGAATCAGGGTTAAGCGCATTTACTTGATTGGGGTTGATATCCAAGTAAGATCTAAAGATTTTCTCTGCGAACTCAGCGTTTTTGCGTCTCTCCGTTAAAAAAGCTTTTCTTGGTGACTCACCTAAATCGCTTACTGATTATTCATCTCATAGCTGACGATTGCCGAGCGGGCTTTCTGCAACAGGCCCTTGTGCTTGAACTGCATCGCCATGACAATCTCTTCGCTGCCGTCGTTGTCGCTGTCGGCCAGGGTGAAGTCGCTCAGATAGCCGCCCTGATCCGATGTCCGCCAGCTTTCCACCAGGGTATGGCCGTTCCAGGTCAGGGCGATGAGGCGGCTTTCTTTGAACCGCCGAAAGCGCTGCAGGGTGCGCAGGCCGTCATTCTGGGTAACCAGGATCTCTCCGGAGGGGGTTCGATAGATCCGGGGGGGAATATAGGTCGGCTGAACCAGCTCATTCTGGCTTGGCCGCTCGGGCTGTATGCGTGTTTCAGTACCACCGAAATAGTCTCCCGATTCCCAGAGCACTTCGCCTGCTGCGGTCGTCACTTTCAGATAATCGCCGGCGGACAGGTAGGCGTAAAGCTGTTGTCCGTCGTCGGCCTGAAAAGAAGTGAAGCTGAAAATATTGACCCACTCAGGCAGCTGAACCTCTTCTTTGATTCGCAGGTTCCGGTTCTCCCGAACGATAATGAATGGCTTGCCGGTAAAGTGATTTTCGCCTTTGCCGCGGCGTTGACCGAGCAGGACCTCGCCCTGGCCAGGGAGGTTGGTGGCTCTTAAGTACCAGGGGAGATCGGTGATGGTGATCTGGTAGCTGTTGCCGATATATTCCACCGCCAGTGAGCTGAGTTCGCCCTGCCGCTCGGCAGTCAGGTAGAGTTCGGGCTGGCCATTTCCGTCAAGGTCAAGGGAATCCAGGCTTAAAAGGCTGATTCCGGTGGGGATTTCCAGCTCGCTGGTCGGTTGGTACTGGCCGCGGATGTTTCTGCCGAACTGGATGCGGTTATTCATCGCCAGGGCGATTTCAGTCTGTCCGTCCTGGTCGAAGTCCGCTGCGGCAATTCCGACCGGCTCGCCTTGAATGCTCGGACTCATCCAGATACCCGCCCGTCTTTGCTCGTCCTGGCGGATAATCCCCTGGGTCGGATCGCGATCGTCGGAACCTGGCAGGATGGCGTCCATAACCGTATTGACAGCTTTCTGCAGCGGCCGCACTTTTTCTTTTGGCAATTCGGTTGCAGCGGCAGCAGGGGCCGGGGCAACGAAGCGTCCATCGGCCAGCTTATAGCTGTGAATGACCTGGCTGTTGCTGCCCTTGACCTTCAGTTGGTCCGCATTTAACTCAAAGGTCAGGAGCGGTTCGGTGGTACTGTTGCCGTCGAGCCATTCAAGCTGTGGTAATTCTGTTTTGAGTTGTTGGTGGATTTTGGCCCCATCTTCTCCTGCAGAAATAAACTGCGCCGGCACCTGTTCGTAACGCCGGACCTGGTCACCCTTTTGCGGTGGCGTATCGGCCATCAACAGCTTGGCATAGGAATAGCCCGACTTGATCCGCGTGACCTGGAGAAAACCCTTGGGGAGATCCAGGGAGCCGAGGATCTCCTTGGTGATCGGGTGGACCACCTTTTCCCCCGCTTCGACGACAGTGAGAATATCGCCGGTCTGCAGGCTGGTGGAGGCGTCCAGGTCGACCAGGTATTCATCGCCGATCGGCATGATGATGTAGCCGCTGGTCGGGGCAAAGTCGTTGAGCAGCTGCTGGGAAAGCTCGCCGAAGGCGAGGCTGGGAACGAACAGAAGAACAAGTACGCTGAGCTTGAAAAGCAAATTCATATCTGGCCCTAAATGTTGCAGGAATGATCCAAAGGTAACAGGTCTGACAGGGGCGTATTCTAACGGCAATGAGAGGAAATGAAAAGGTTTGTCTCAGCCCTCATGCAAAAAGCCCGCTGCACAGGCAGCGGGCTTTTTGGTTTTCTGGCTTAACTTCTAAGTGGGCTTAGAAGTTGACGAACAGGCCAACACCAGCCGAGAAAACCTCGTCAGCGTCGTCAGCGTCAACATCAACGTACTGCAGCTGAAGGTCGAGCTTGGTGTTGTCCATCAGCGCGTAGCTTGCACCACCGGCCAAGGCGAGCAGGCTGTCAACATCAGTCACTGAATCTTCTTCCGGCTCAAGGTAGGCAACCGAAGCGCCCAGGCTCAAGTTGTCGCTGGCAACCAGCATGCCGTAGATACGGCCGCCGATAACACCAGCATCATCCTGAAGCTGGAAGGGGTTGCCAAGGGCGATAACTTCGTTAGACAGGCCGGTGCCGACATCCAGGAGCGGATCCCAACCGTCGAACTCGCTGCCGAGCACGTTGATCTGATCTTCGTCAGCGTCGTCGGTGCCCATAGCGTAGAAGATTTGACCGCCAAGGGTGACAGCTTCGTCAACGGCAATAGAGGCATCGATGAAGGCTTGAAGACCAACAGCATCAATGCCAAGGGCATCGTTAGCGTCGCCAGTGAAGTATTCCACTTCGCCGTAAAGCTTGACAGCGTCGAGGTCGAAGTTGCTGGTCACACCGATGACATAGATGTCAGCTTCCATGCCGTCGTTGAGGTTACCGACGAAGATGTTGGCAGCGTACAGGTCGGTGCTGTGACCGGCGCGGATACCGGAGATAAATGCGTCAGATGCGATAGTCGACCCATTGTCATCGACGAGCAAAGAGAAAACGGAGATCGGGATAGCGCCTCTGAGGTTGAAGGCCAGGCCGTTGCTCTGCTGGTCAACACCGGAGTTGCCGAGCTTGATGAACTGCTGACCGGCACGCAGGTGCATGTTGTTCTTTTCCAGGTCGAGGTGAGCGCGGTCCCAGTGCTGGGACTGGAAGTCGGAGCCACCAACGGTGGTGCGGCCGGAACCGTTGGCGTTGCCGGAACCCCAGACGGACTCGGTGATGTCGGTCCGGAAGGTGACGCTGACGCCTTCAGCGATGGACAGGCGGCCGCCGAGACGCAGACGCTGGTCGGCGAAGGTTTCGGTGTTGTCCGGGG
>CAMYNR010000137.1 GCA_947259715.1 uncultured Desulfuromonadales bacterium | reverse complement strand
AGCGACTGAAGACCGTCTTCATCTCTGATGATGGTGTTAAAGATGACAGTTTCCTCAAGGTGGCTGGCGAGGCTGCTGAAGGTGCTTATGTGACTGGCCCGCGCGACCTTTCTAGCATTCCGCTTAATGCTGCCGCCACCGAGGAATTTAAGGCAGAATACGGCACAGATCCGGGCGCATTCTTTCAGGAAGCCTATTCGGCAACTCTGGCATTGCTGAATGCCGTCGAAAAAGCTGGTGGCACTGATTATGATGCCGTAACCAAGATTCTGCATAGTGATTATGTTGTCACCCCGGTCGGGAAGATTAAGTTCGATAGCAAGGGTGACGCTGAAGGTGTTGGCTACTCGGTTTATAAAGTCGAGGGCGGGGTATTTAAAGAGCTTAAATAGCTAGAAATACAAATCGGCTGCCTCCTCCTGTCATGTGGAGCGCGGACGTTTGTTCCCCTTTCAGGGGACTGGCGCTATGCCAGTCCCCTGAAGCTTTGTTTAGGCTCAATAATTTCCACCCAGAATTTGGGTCTTTTTTCGCGGCTTGGAACCTCAGGTTCACGCCGCTAACTCTCACGCTGCTGGTTGTGCTTTATGGATTGGTCCTATTTTCTCGAACTCTTTCTCAGTGGTCTGACCAGAGGAAGCATCTATGCTCTGATTGCTCTGGGCTACACGATGGTTTACGGCATCATTCAATTGATCAACTTTGCGCATGGTGAAATCTACATGATCGGCGCTTTTGTTGCCCTGATTGTGGCCGGAATCTGCACCATTTACGGGTTCACCGGGGTCTCAGTGTTGATTCTGGCAGCGATAGCTGCAGTGATCTATTCCAGCGCCTATGGCTATACCCTGGAGAAGATCGCCTACCGCCCGCTGCGCGGCGCACCACGACTTTCACCGCTGATCAGCGCAATTGGGATGTCAATCTTTCTGCAGAATTACGTGCTGTTGGTGCAGACCCCCGACTTCCTGCCGTTCCCCAATCTGATTCCCGATTTTGCCTTCATGGAGCCGGTGGCCCATATCATCGGCTCGCCGGAACTGGTGATCCTGGTGACCACTGTGGTGACTATGATTCTGCTGACCCTGTTGATTAAAAAAACCAAGGTCGGCAAGGCAATGCGTGCCACCCAGCAGGACATGAGCATGGCGCGGCTGGTCGGCATCAACGTCGACCGGATTATCTCCCTGACCTTCGTCATCGGCTCCTCCCTGGCCGCCATCGGTGGTGTCCTGGTTGCCTCTTATATTGGCCAGGTCAACTTCTTTATCGGCTTTTTGGCCGGGGTCAAAGCCTTCACCGCGGCGGTGCTGGGCGGTATCGGCTCTATCCCCGGAGCGGTCATTGGCGGCCTGGTGCTTGGCTGGACCGAGAGTTTTGCCGCCGGCTATGTCTCCAGTGACTATGAAGATGTGTTCGCCTTCGGTCTGCTGGTGTTGATCCTGATCCTGCGGCCTGCCGGTATCCTTGGCAAGGCGCGCAAGCAGAAGGTCTAGGAGGCGGATATGTTACAGGAACTCAAACAGTCGTTGATCGCTTCGGCATGGTTTGTCTTTTTAACCTTTCCGCTGCTCGCGGTGCGCGTCAATACCACTGAACAGCTGGTCGAATGGCGCCTGATGAATATGCTCTGGGTGGCGCTTGCCACGTTCTTCCTCTCTTACCTCTGGCGTCATGCGCTGGCCCGCAAGCAGGCTAGAACCAAGGTCGCTGAAGATGGCAGCGAGAAGCAGAGCCGGACCCGACTGCTGATGGAGGATATGTCCTTCCGCTATAAGGCGATGGGGGTTCTGCTGGTGTTCGCTCTCGTCTTCCCATTGATATTCGACAGCTACCAGGTCAACATCATGAACCTGGCGTTGATCTATGTGGTGCTCGGCCTCGGCTTGAATATCAGTGTCGGTCTGGCCGGTTTACTCGATCTTGGCTACATCGCCTTTTTCGGCGTCGGTGCCTACAGCTACGGTTTACTCAATCATCATTTTGATCTTGGCTTCTGGGCCGTGCTGCCGGTCGGCGGGATCCTCGGTTGTCTGTTCGGTGTGGTGCTCGGCTTTCCGATTCTGCGTTTGCGCGGCGATTACCTGGCGATCGTGACTCTTGGCTTCGGTATGATCTTTCAGATCGTACTGCAGAACTGGAGCGACTTCACCATGGGGATGGCCGGGATCAGCAAGATCGACTACCCCGGCCTGTTCGGCATGGATATGGGGATCCCCGGTACCATCAAATATATCTACTACATCATGCTGGCGCTGGTGGTCTTCACCATCCTCGTCACCATGCGCTTGCGCAACAGCCGGATCGGCCGCGCCTGGATCGCCCTGCGTGAAGATGAGATCGCCTGTGTGGCGATGGGGATCGATATGGCCCGGACCAAGTTGTCGGCCTATGCTCTGGGAGCCTTCTGGGCCGGAATGATCGGCGTCCTGTTTGCTGCCAAGCAGGCCTACATCAACCCGGCTAGCTTCGGGTTTATGGAGTCGGCTATCGTTCTCTCGATCGTGGTTCTTGGTGGGATGGGCTCGATCCTGGGGGTTATCCTGGGGGCATTTATCCTGATTCTGCTGCCGGAATATCTGCGCGCCTTCGCCGAGTACCGGATGCTGGCTTTCGGCGCGGCGATGGTGCTGATGATGATTTTCCGTCCCCAGGGGCTGATCAGCAACATCCGGCAGAAATATGAATACCAGGGCAATCTGAAGGAAGAGACCGACAATGGCTGAAAAACATAAACTACTTGAGGTCAAGGGGCTGACCATGGATTTCGGCGGCCTGCGCGCTGTCGACAGCGTTTCCCTGGAGGTTTGCGAGGGGGAAATCGCTGCCCTGATCGGCCCGAACGGTGCTGGCAAAACGACCTTTTTCAATTGCGTGACCGGGATCTACACGCCAACCAAAGGTGATGTTCTGCTGCACCCGAAAGGGCTGCCGACCCGTCGACTGAATGGCCTGAAGCCGAACAGGGTGACCGAAATGGGGCTGGCGCGAACCTTCCAGAATATCCGTCTGTTCCCCGATATGACAGTCCTCGAGAATGTCATGATCGGCCGTCATTGCCGGACCCATTCCGGGATCTTCAGTTCGATTCTGCGCGGAAAATCGGTGCGCGAAGAAGAGCAGCAGATTGTGGAAGACAGCTATCAGCTGCTGCTTAAAGTCGGATTGGGCGACTTCGCCAACGACTTTTCCAAGAACCTCCCTTACGGTGCTCAGCGGCGTTTGGAAATCGCCCGGGCGATGGCCACCGAGCCCTTTCTGCTGCTGCTTGATGAACCTGCTGCCGGGATGAATCCCCAGGAAACCGCCGACCTGGACAATTTGATCTGCAAGATCAGCGAAGAGGACAAAATCGCGATACTGTTGATTGAACATGACATGAAACTGGTGATGAATATATCCAACCCGATCTATGTCATGGAGTACGGCAAGAAGATTGCCGAAGGGAGTCCGCAGCAGATCAAGGACAATCCGAAGGTGATCGAAGCCTACCTGGGGGAAGAAACCGAAGCTTGATGGTGTGAGAAAAAATCAGTCCTGCAGCATTGTCGCAATTTTCAGGTCCTCGACATACTGATGGATGCCTTCGCTCCTGAAAATCGGTCCGCCTTGCCGGAGGACAATTTAGCTTAGCCATCCAATTTATTAAGATAGAGAATTCAATTATGCTGAAACTCAACAATATCCAGACCTTCTACGGCAACATTCAAGCGCTTAAGAACGTCTCCATCGAGATCAACGAGGGGGAGATTGTCACCCTGATTGGCGCTAATGGCGCTGGCAAGACCACAACTCTGATGTCGATCTGCGGCATCACCCCGCCCCGCTCCGGAGAAATCACCCTGGACGGAGACCCGATCACCGGCCTGAGTCCGGAAAAGATTGTTCAGCGTGGGATCATTCAAGTGCCGGAAGGGCGACGTATCTTCCCCGACATGACGGTGTTGGAAAACCTTGAGATGGGCGCATTTCTGCGTACCAACAAGCAACTGGTGCAGCAGGATCTGAACTATGTCATGACCCTGTTTCCGATCCTCGAGAAGCGAAAGAATCAGCTTGGCGGTACTCTTTCCGGGGGGGAGCAACAGATGCTCGCGATCTCTCGTGCCTTGATGGCGCGGCCACGCTTGCTGCTGCTCGATGAGCCGTCCCTGGGGTTGGCTCCGCTGATAATCAAGCAGATTTTTGAGATCATCAAGCAGATCAACAAGGAGAGCAACACGACGATTTTTCTGGTCGAGCAAAATGCCAATCAGGCTCTGAAATTAGCGGATCGTGGCTATGTTATGGAAAACGGCAACATTACTCTGGTCGATTCAGCAGAGAGTTTGCTGGCCAACGATGATGTGCGTAAAGCTTATCTCGGAATTTAAACCTTTCTGGTTGGGAATTAGTCATTCAAGCACCTTGCTCCGGCGAGGTGCTTTTTTTCGTTCGATCGTTTAATTTCAACTAGATAGATGCATATCTTTCTGCCCGGTTTTTTTTCAGCTGTGCTAGAATTACGGTTTGTTATGCAGCTCAGGAGTGGGTTTAGGGAATGCGCAAAATTTTTTCCACAGTGACGCGGAAGATGGTCGCCGGTTACCTGGTGATCGTTTTTTTCAGCCTGCTGGCTATCGGCTTCGCCCTGTTTCGGATGGATCACCAGGCACAACATACCGAGCAGCTGGTGAAGGTCGATTTTCATATTTTTGATCTGTTGCGCGACCTGCAGCAGAATCTGGCTGCGCAGGATAATATCGATAAGCAGCTGCTGATTCTTCGGGAACCGGAATTCGAAGAGTTGCGGGAAAATCGATCGGCAGAGCTTGCGGAATTGCTCGAGGCTCTCTCGCGAGTAAGCCTGCCGGAGGCGATGCAAAACCTTCCCAGGCAGCTGAGGAATTATCAGGAAATAAACGGCCGGCTCGCATCGGCGCTTGATGGGGAAGACTGGGAGCGGGTGCAGGAGCTCGCCGATGACCTGATCGTTCCGGTTCGCGGTCAGATTCTCGAGATCCTCTCCGACGCTCGGCAAGAGCAGCAGCAGCGTATCAATGATGGCCTCTCGCAATTGCATGCCAACACCAGCGAAGCTTATCGGCTGACCCTTTTCATCGCGCTGGTCGGCCTGGGGCTGTCACTGCCGGTTGGCTTGAAGGTCTTTTTCAGTATCGGCAACTCGGTCAATACTTTGAAGGCAGCCACCAAGGAAATTTCAGCCGGCAGTTTTGAGCACCGACCGCCCCTTAAGGGGCAGGATGAGTTTGCCCAGCTGGCCCGCGAATTTGTCCGTATGGGACGTAAGCTGCGCGAGCTTGAACAGCTGCGCCTCGATGCAAATCCCCTGACCCGTTTGCCAGGCAACCTTGCAATTGATCGCGAGCTCGATAACAGGCTGGAAAAAGATCTGCCTTTTTCCCATTTGTATATCGACCTGGATAATTTCAAGGCTTACAGCGACCGTTACGGCTACAAGGCTGGTAGTGATGTGCTCGCCAAGGTCGGTCAGATGATCGAGGAGGTCGCCGGTCAGTATGGCAATGAGGAGGATCTGATCGGGCATATCGGTGGGGATGATTATGTCGTGATCAGCTCTTTGGATAAGGGCGAGTTGATCGCGCAGCAGATTATCCGTGCTTTTAAGCGCCTGGTTCCGGAATTTTACAATCAGGCCGATCGGGAGGCCGGATTGTTCATCGGCAAGGATCGTTACGGTGTTGAGCGCTCATTTCCCCTGATGACCATGTCGATTGCCCTGATCCGCTCCGACCATTTGAAAAACCCCAGCCGTTTGGAAATCAGTGAGGACTGTGCTAGGGTCAAGGAATTTTTAAAGGGGCAGGAGGGGAGTAATTACCTGGTGGACAGACGGAAATAGCATGAAATTTCTGATTTTAGCGATATTCGTTTCAGCCATATCAGCCTGCAGTCTGGTGCAGAAGATTCCTGTGCCGATGCCGAGGTCTCAGGTCGAGCACCGCTTTATCGAGGCGTTGGATGAATTTTCCGAAACCAACCGTGTCGTGCTGCTCAAGCAATTGCAGCGTGATTACCCTGACAGTGTTTGGCGCACGCGCGCCCAGACGATCATCTTGTATGCGCAGGAACTGGATAACCGGAAACGGCAAATCGAAATTCTGCGTAAAGATAAAGAGCAGCAGGCAGCAGACATTGCTGAGCTGCAGAAAGAGAATCAGGAGCTGACGGAAAAGCTCGAGCAATTGAAAGGGGTGCTGATTGAGGTTGAAAATCAGCCGCAATAAAAAGGTCCCGACCCTGTTTCCCCGGAGTCATCTGTGCTGTTAGCCGGTTTCATTCTCCTGTTTGCTTCAAGCCTGGTCAACGTTTACTTTTCTATTCAGATCCTGCGTAAAGTTTCCTCGGCAAAAGTCAAAATCAGTTTTTTTGAACTGCGTTACCAGGTGCATAAACATCTGCCAAAATATAAACAGCTCTGCTATGAACAGCGTGGCCGGTTGGGCAATGAATATTATGGCTATTGGCTCAGCCTGGCTGTGATGATTCTCTCCGCCTTAATCATGTTTTATCAACTGCCCTGGGACTCATTGAATTACAAGGGGTGATGATGATTTTCTATCTGGCATACGGCTCGAACATGGCCCAGGCGAGGTTGCAGCGCCGGATCCCCGCGGCGGAAAAACTGTGTGTGGTTGAGCTTTCCGGTCACCGATTGACCTTCGAAAACGAAAGCAGTATGGATGGTTCCGGCAAATGTGATGCCCTTATCACCGGGAACTCGGCCGATCTGGTCTATGCTGTCCTGTACCAGATGCCGGCAGGGGATAAGTCGGTCCTGGACCGTTACGAAGGGCTGGGGGTCGAATACCGTGCGGAATTCATTCCAGTCCGCCTGCCCGATGGTGGCACCACAGAGGCATTGATTTACTATGCAATAAATCACAACCCTGGTTTGCGGCCCTACCATTGGTACAAAGAGCACGTCCTGCGCGGCGCTTTGGAAAACCGACTTCCCGCCGACTATATCGAGGCGATCCGCATGATCGAATCGATTGCCGACCAGGATAAAAAGCGAGATGAGCGCGAGTTAAATATTTATCACCCGCCAGACTAGGTTTTTTGCGGCAGATTCGGCTATCCTTGACAGGACATCACCTGAAGGAGAACTGAATGACTGAAATCAAGTCTGAAACCTCTCAAATGCCACATGTGCTGATCATCGGTGGGGGATTCGCCGGTTTGCATTGCGCCATGAAGTTGGCTGATGCACCGGTGAGGGTGACCCTGGCCGATCGACACAACTACCACCTGTTTCAGCCTTTACTCTATCAGGTCGCGACGGCGGTTTTATCGCCGGCTGATATCGCGGCACCCATCCGTCGGGTGCTTCGTCACCAGCAGAATGTCCGCGTGGTCCTCGCGCGGCTGCTCGGGGTTGACCTGGAGAATAAGCTGGCCCGCTTTCCCCGTGGTGATGTGTCCTACGATTACCTGGTTCTGGCGAGCGGCGCGACCCATTCCTACTTCGGCAAAGAGGAGTGGGCTAATCTTGCGCCGGGGCTCAAGACGGTTGATGATGCCCTGGAAATTCGCCGTAGGGTTCTGCTCGCCTACGAGGCGGCCGAGTGGGAAGCCGATCCCGCTGCTCGGCAGGCAAAATTGACCTTTGTCGTGGTCGGCGGTGGGCCGACCGGGGTTGAGATGGCCGGGGCATTGAAAGAGATCGCTTCGCAAACCATCCCGAAAGATTTTCGCCACATCGACACCACCACCGCCCAGGTGATTCTGGTTGAAGCTGGTCCCAGGCTGTTGGCGGCACTTCCGGAGCCGCTTGGTCAGCGGGCCTTGAAAGATCTGCAGCAGATGGGCGTTCAGGTGCGTTTAAACAGCCTTGTCACTGATGTCCGCGAAGGTGAAGTATCTATCGGCGCGGACCTGCTGCCGGCGGAGAATATTATCTGGGCTGCCGGCGTCAGGGGATCTGAGGTTGCCGAAAGCCTCGGCTGTGAGTTGGATCCTCAGGGTCGGGTGCCGGTCGCCGCTGATCTGTCGCTGCCAGGTCACCCTGAGGTTTTTGTGGTTGGTGATCTTGCCCACGTTGAAGATGCTGCCACCGGCCAACTGGTTCCCGGGGTCGCCCCGGCTGCGATCCAGATGGGGCAGCATGTCGCAAAATTGATCAAACAGGAAAGAGCTGCCGGGAAACCGCTTGAGCCGCGGTCTCCCTTTCGCTACCGTGACAAGGGAGGCATGGCCACCATCGGCCGGAATCGGGCTGTCGCCCACATCGGCGGCCGACATTTCAGCGGTTTTTTGGCCTGGACCATTTGGAGTCTGGTGCATATCATTCCGCTGATCGATTTTCGCAGCAAGCTGTCAGTTATCTTCTCCTGGTTCTGGAGCTATTTCTCTTTAAGCAAAAGCGCCCGGCTGATCACCGGACGGCCGAAGTTGAAAGTCAAGACCGCCTTGGGAGTGGTAAGCGGCAGCGAAGAGCAGAAGCGTTGAGCCGTTAGTCCTTACTGCAGCTGGAAACGCAGACAAATCCTCTGTCTGCGTTTCCAGCTTAACAGCCAGGAATTGAAATTATGATCCCAGGCTGATTTTTATTCCCTGGCGCTTCTGCTCAGTCACTTTTGGTAATTCGACCCGCAACACGCCATGCTTGTAACTCGCCTTGCTGCGCTCAGAGTCTACGGCAACAGGCAAAGGAATCGCGCGCTCAAAGCTGCCGTAGGCGCACTCGACAACATGAAATTGTCCGTCGTCATGTTCCCGCTGCAGGTGTTTTTCGCCTCGCACCACCAGCATGTTGTCGATCACCTGAAGGTCAATCTCTTCCGGTTCGAGGCCAGGCGCTTCCAGACGAACCACGACCCGTTTGGCATCATCCGAAACTTCCGCCGCCAAAACACCCCAGCCGGAGCTGCGGCGGGCCAGCTCGCGTCGTTCCTGTTCGGTCGGATTCATCTTGCTGGCGCCGGGCACAAAACGGGTCATCGCCCCTGATGCGCGCTCGTAAAGCTGATTCCAGCCGTCCACCAGGGTGTCCCAGGCGCGGCTGACGTTTTCTCTCAATTGTTGCCAGGTTGCCATGGTTTATCCTCCTTGTTTGCTGGCCGGGGCTGCATCTGCAGCCCCGGTATTGGGTCAGGCGGCGTTGTGATCAGTGTCCTGGTTCTTGGAAACATCTTCAAATTCGGCGTCGATCACTTCATCCTGCGGATGATCCTGATGGGCCGCTGTCGATTCTGCGGTGTTTTGCTGGGCGTAGATTTTTTCGGCCAGGCTTGCGGCAGCAGTACTCAGAGCCGAGCTCTTCGCTTCAATCGCTGCTTTGTCATCGCCCTTAAAGGCATCTTCCAGGTTTCTGATTGCCGCTTCGATCGAAGCCTTTTCGTCTGGATCGACTTTATCACCAAGTTCACTCAGGGTTTGATTGGTTGAATGGATCAAGGCTTCCGCCTGGTTTCTTGCGGTCACCAACTCATGGAAACGGCGGTCTTCTTCCGCGTGGGTTTCCGCTTCGCGAACCATCCGCTCAATCTCTGCTTCGCTGAGACCGCTGGATGCTTTGATCACAACCGACTGCTCTTTGCCGGTGCGCTTGTCCTTTGCCGAGACATTGAGTATGCCGTTAGCGTCGATATCGAATTTGACTTCGATCTGTGGCACTCCCCGCGGCGCCGGACTGATCCCTTCCAGGTTGAACTGGCCCAGCGATTTGTTGTGGGTCGCCTGCTCACGTTCTCCCTGCAGCACATGGACAGTGACCGCGGCCTGGTTATTTTCTGCCGTCGAAAAGACCTGGCTTGCCTGTGCCGGGATGGTGGTGTTCTTTTCGATCAGCTTGGTCATCACGCCACCAAGGGTTTCTATCCCGAGGGAGAGGGGGGTGACATCCAACAGCAGGACATCGTCGACGCTTCCGGCCAGCACACCGCCCTGAATTGCGGCGCCGATTGCAACAGCTTCATCCGGATTGACATCTTTGCGCGGGTCCTGACCGAAGAATTCCTTGACCTTCTGCTGGACCAGCGGCATCCGGGTCTGTCCACCGACCAGGATTACGCTGTCGATCTCAGCAGCCTTCAGGCCGGCATCCTTCAGGGCCTGCTTGCAGGGCTCGATTGTCTGATCGACCAGTTTCGCAACCAGCGATTCAAATCGTGCCCGACTGATCTTCATGTTGAGGTGCTTCGGGCCGCTGGCGTCAGCGGTGATGAAGGGCAGGTTGATGTCGGTCTGTTCGGTGCTCGATAGCTCAATCTTGGCTTTTTCCGCGGCCTCCTTGAGGCGCTGCAGGGCCATTTGATCGCCGCACAGATCGATACCCTGTTCCTTTTTGAATTCAGCACAGATGAATTCGATCAGTCTGGTGTCAAAATCCTCGCCACCAAGAAAGGTATCACCATTGGTCGCCAGCACTTCAAACTGCTGATCGCCCTCCACTTCGGCGATTTCAATGATCGAGATGTCGAAGGTTCCGCCACCCAGGTCGTAAACCGCGATCTGGTGATCTCCCTTTTTATCCAGACCATACGCCAGCGCGGCAGCGGTCGGTTCATTGATGATCCGTTTGACCTCCAGGCCAGCAATCTTGCCGGCGTCTTTGGTCGCCTGGCGCTGCGCGTCGTTGAAATAGGCCGGTACGGTGATAACCGCTTCGGTGACAGGTTCACCGAGATAGTCTTCCGCGGTCTTCTTCATTTTCTGCAGAATTTTTGCAGAAATCTCCTGCGGGGATAATTGTTTCCCGCCGGCCTTCACCCAGGCATCGCCATTCTTGGCTTTGATGATTTTATAAGGAACCATCGACCTGTCTTTTTCCACCATCGGATCATCATGTCGCCGTCCGATCAAACGTTTGATGGCAAACAGAGTATTCTCCGGATTGGTGACGGCCTGGCGTTTCGCGGTCTGACCGACCAGAACTTCGCCGTCTCCTGAATAGGCGACGATTGAAGGGGTTGTTCTGGCCCCCTCGCTGTTCTCGATTACTTTTGGTTTCCCACCTTCCAGAATCGAGACGCATGAGTTGGTTGTTCCTAAATCAATACCGATTATTTTGCCCATTGTTCATTTCCTCCTCGGGTTTATTTTTCCCAAAGCAGCCCAGCTGCAGTGGGGAACAGCTTTTGTTGTTACTGCTGAGTTATCTTCTAACAAGTGTTGTGCCAACAGAAATCTTCATAAAATCAGTGGTTTAAGCTGACTGGACAACTCCTGCGACGTCACAGCTGTCGCAG
>CAMYNR010000136.1 GCA_947259715.1 uncultured Desulfuromonadales bacterium | reverse complement strand
CGCCGTCGGCAGTTGAATGCGCGGATCAAGCTCGTCAAAGCTGGTGTTGTAATCCCCCAGATCAAGGGGATCGTCGCTGAACAAAGCCTGATCCACCGCCCCCCGGTAGTAGCTGAGCAGATCGCGGAGCGGGGTCTCCAGGTCGCGGCCCGCCAGCTGCCGCAAGTAATTTTTGA
Organism: uncultured Desulfuromonadales bacterium; assembly: GCA_947259715.1. Classification (GTDB taxonomy): domain Bacteria; phylum Desulfobacterota; class Desulfuromonadia; order Desulfuromonadales; family Geopsychrobacteraceae; genus Malonomonas. Next base: position 17,040 of record CAMYNR010000136.1, on the reverse strand, counting down.
GCGCATGCTGGTCGGAAAGCTTGGCAAAATAGTCCGCCAATTCCACAACCAGCAGCAATGGCAGGTGAAAAACCAGCTTGAAATGATTCTTCAGATCAGCCTCGGGGGGCTGCGGCGCATCGCTGAGATAATCCTGCAGGCCGGTGTTCAAGGCCAAAAAGGAGGCAACCGGGGTTTTGCTGAGGCCAGCCAGAGTGACGGTAATATCCGAACTGAAAAACGGCAGCCAGGTCCCCTGCTCCTGATTATCGGCGTTGTAGTATTTCAGGTGCTTGCTGTAGCGACGGGCGAACAGCACCAGGTCAGCCAGCGTGCGTTCATCGACCTGGAAAGAGTCTGGGAACAGGGCCTCGGGCACGCGGGCAGCCTGGTGACTGCCGTTACGCTTAAGCGGACCTCTTTGCTGACAATTTAGGGCCATCGAATTAATCTGCCTCATTCAGATAGAACGGATAGACAAAGTTAAAGCGCGAATTGGTGCCTCGCACCTGGTAGCTGACCTCGATAAACAGAATTCCCTCGTTGTTCTCCTGGCGCAGCGCGACCGCTTCGGCGTCGATCCGCGGTTCATGGTAGAGGATGGCGGTTTCGATCAGGTTCTGGATATACGCCAGGTTCGACGTATTGAGCGGTTCAAACAGCATGGTTTCCAGGTTACAGCCGAAGGTCGGATTCATGATCCGCTCGCCGAGAGCGGTGGTGAAGATAATCTCGAGGCTCTGGTGGATATCCTCGACACCGCTGCTCATCTCCACCGCAGCAGCCCCGCTGTCAAAGGCCGGCGGAAAACTCCAGCCGCGACCGATGAAATCGTTCTCTGTAGACATTAGGTCAGCCTCCGATCATGACGGTCGGACTGCCCCCGGCAATGATGCCGCCATGCGCTGTCGCATCGCCGAGGCGAGCGGCCGGTTGGCCGGCGATCATTACCGTCGCCGAGCCGGCAGCGATACTATCGGGCGGTCCGGCGCAGATCGCCAGATCGCCCTGCCGGGCCGCCGGAAGCCCATTGATCAGGACCGTCGGACTGCCCGGCGGCAGCACCGGCCCGCCGACGTGAGGCACACCGCCAGGATTCAGCTGCGGACAGCTGTGCATATCGGTGATCCGTGCCGCAGGTTTCATAAGCGATCCTCTCTGCTCAATTGATCTGTACCAGCGAGCCTTTGATGACGGTGTTCGCACCGCTCTTAAGTTCGGCCCCGGCGCCGCCTTCGGCGGTCAGCTTGGCATTGGCCTTGAGCTGCAGATTGGTGGCTTCGATGCTCAGGTCGCCGGAAGCTTTGAGCACCAGATCCGCGGAACTCTCCAGGGTGATCCCCGCTGAATTCAGGGTGATGCTGTTCCGGTTTTCATCACTCAGGGTCACCCCACCGTCCTGCTCGCTGAGGACGATCCGGTTGCCGTTGGGCGTCTCGATGGTCAGGCTGACCTCATCATCGTTAAAGACCAGCTTCATCTCGCTGCGGGTAACCAGGCCTTTTTCGTGATTGTCGTCACTGGCTGCCAGTGGCGCCGGCTTGGCGCTGCTGTGCAGCATGCCGAGGATCACCGCCTGGTTCGGATCAGCGTTGACGAAACCGACCAGCACCTCATCTCCCATCTCCGGTCGGAAAACGCTGCCGCGATTCTCCCCGGCATCGAGGGTGGCGATCCGCGTCCAGATCCCTTCGGCGGCGGCATTAATGATCGGCAGCCGCACCAGCACCCGCTCTTCGCCGGCCGGGTCGTCCTGCAACTGGGTAACCACGCCGATCTGCAAGCCATTGATGGCCGGATAAAAGCCGCTCGCGGCCGGCGCGTTGATGGGGAAATTCTGATAATGCCAGTGCGGGTCGAGACCGATCTGAATGCTGGTCTCCCAGTCGCCGCCACCAAGGGCGTGACGCACCCCGGAGACGTAGCCCGCCCCATTGAAACGCTCGCCGAGCCCGCCCAGCTCGATCAAGACGCCTGGCTTGAGCTCTGCGTTGCCTTGAAAACGCACCGTGCCGCGAATCTTCGCCAGACGCGATTTGCGCAGCTGCGCTTCGGTCCAGGCGTCCAGCTCCTGCTGCGAAAGCGCTCCGCCATGCTGTAGTTCGATCTTCGCGGTCCCGACCTGCTGGGCCAGGCTGAGGCCATCGAGATTTCCCTGGGCGGGAGCCTCGACCTCGCTCAGTTCTGAGGAGAGCAGCTCCTGGTTGGCCAGGCTCCAGCTCGCCGCGGTCACCGTTTCGGTCTGCAGGCGGGCATCCAGCGCCATCTCCAGATCGTAGATGCCGGTGCCGTAGGCCAGGCTGGTGACCGGCTCCTGACTCAGATCAGGCTTGCCGATCGTCAACTGATCGTCCTCGCAATGACAGACCATCCCCAGGGCCTCGGCCCGCGAAACAATGAAATCCCAATCGCTGACCTGATACTGAACAATATCGGTGCGCGCTTCGCCGGTCGCTTCGGCTTCGATCGCCAGCCCCGGGTATTCCCCGACGATACTCTCGAACAGTTCACTGTCAGTGCTCTCTTTAAAATAGCGGGATTTGCGGGTCAGGGTCAGGCGGTAGAGGGGGGCTTTGCATTCGATAAGCAGCAGGCTCTCACCCTTGCGTTTGACCTTGATTTTCTGCTCGACGATCACCCCTTTGAAGAGCAGAGTTTCATCATTGCTATAGCCGCCTTCGATTTCGATCTCCTGGCCAGGGACCAGCAGCTCGCCGCTGCTGAGGGCAAAGTCCTGGCTGGCCGGGTCACCGTCGTAAAGCACCAGGCTGGCAGTGGCCACCCGGTTGATCACCTTGAGGATGTCGATCGACACGACCCGGTAGCTGCCGGGCAGCTCTGCGCCGTCCACCTTGATGGTGAAGGTGGTCAGGTCGGTCGACCGGGAGCTGGAGACAGCAGGATCAAACATCAATCTTTACCTCAAGGGCGGCAGCTTCAGGCTTTGCCCTCTGTTGATGGAGCGTAAATTGTTCAGGCTGTTCGCCTCAGCAACCTGAAAGTAATAACGCGGATCTTTGTAAATCCGGTAAGTGATCAGCGCCAGATGCTCGCCGGCGACCACCTCATGCAGGTGGGTCAGATCGGGCGAGCTGAGATTTTTCAGCAGTTCCCGCAGCGGCGCCGGCTTGTGCTCGCGGAAAGAGGCCGAGAGGACCGCCCGCAGAGGCGTACCGTTGGGTCGGAACAGCTTGTAGTTGATCGAAAAACTTTCGAGTACGCAGGTGGCGATAAAGCTGCCCCAATTGAGCAGCAGAAACTTGGGCCGGTGAATCTTCCCGGAAAAACCGGTGGTCAGTTTGAACAACTGCAGCTGAGCCAGGACCTCGATTTTCATGCCGCTGGCGCCGGTGCCGTCGAGGAGAAAATCGAAGCTGAAGCTGCGCGGCTTGATCGATTTGAACTTGGCCTCTTCACCGTCATCGCCCTGGGCCGGCTCTTCCGGTCCCAGCTCGATTTCGTTGTTGATGGTGAAGGCTTCCGGGTTGAACTGGGCGATAAAGGGCGGCCCGGCCGGTGGCCCGACCTGAACGTTTTCCGAGTCCTCGAAGGGGATAATGGTCAGTTTTGCCATGAAACCATCAGCCATCGTCAGCGTTCTCCCTGGCGTTGCAGAACCTTGAGCACTTCTTCGACGCAGTCTTCGATGATCGCCTTGCGGTCCAGCGGCTTGCCCCGCTGGTCACTTGCAGGCGCAGGTTTATCTTTGCCGCCGATAGCGACGCTGGCTTTGACCACCAACTCTTTGATAATGACCGGCATAATCTCTGCTACTCCACCTTGAAATATTGGTAACCCAGCTCCAGGCTCTCAATCAGGATGCTGCCTGTTTCCGCGTTCAAATCACTGATGTTCCATTTTTTTGGCCAGGCGTTGACAAAAGCGTAGGTCATCAGTGGCTCATGCTCTTCATTGAGCAGCGTCACCCAGACGGTGGTCGGCTGAATGTCGAAATTGTAGATGGCCTCCTCGATCCACTCGCGCACCACCGAATCGATCAGCAGTCCCCGTTTCAAGACCAGATCGGGATAGCGGGCACGCACCGGCAGTTTGTGCACGAAACGCAGCTCACCCCCCTCATTGTACGTCTCTTCCTCGAGCTCCATCGCCAATCCGGCCACCTCACGAAAGCGGTGGTCGTTGTCACCGATGTCATCCAGGCCGAACTCGACGCGGAAATGAAACCCAGTGGGCGGATAATAGATCGCCATAACTTAATCGTTCTGGATAACTAGTCCTTCGTGAACCAGCTCCATCGATTCGATCGCCACCTCGTTGCCCTCGGCTTTCAGATCGGTCGACTGGATCTTGGCCGGCCAGGCGTTTTTGACCTTCCAGACCATCACCGGTTCATGCTCTTCATTGAGCAGACTGATGGTGATGTCGCGGCGCTCGATGGTGTTCATCTTGACCGTGTTCATCCAGTTGAAAAAGCCGTTGTCGCCGGCAAAGACCCCACGCTTCAGGGTGATGTTGCTGTACTTGTGCATGCCGGGCATCTTCAGCTTGCTGTATTCGCGGCTGGCGCCGTCGCGGTACTCGAGAACTTCGATCTCCTTATCGAGGCCGGTGACCTCGGAAAATCGGATACTCGCATCAGACCATTCGACCTGAAAATGAAACTTTGGAAGTGGGTATTCAGCCATGATCATCCCCTTTATCCGCTAGCTAAAATGAGAAGGCTCAGGACTCCTGCATCTTGTGCGAGAACCGCAGGATGATGAATTCCGCCGGGCGCACCACCGCCATGCCGATCTCGACAATCATGCGCCCCTCGAGAATATCCTGGGCCGACATCGTCTGGTTGAGCCCGACCCTGACGTAGAACGCCTCCTCCGGCTTGGCGCCGGCCAAGGCTCCGGCCCGCCACTGCAGGGTGAGGAAATTCTCGATCATGCTGCGGACCTTGACCCAGGTGTTGGCATCGTTCCCCTCAAAGACGAAGTGGGCGGTCGCCTTCTTGACCGATTCCTCGACCATGATGAAGAAGCGCCGCACCGAGACATAGCGCCACTCGTTATCATTGCCGGCCAGGGTGCGCCCGCCCCAGACCAGGGTTCCCTTGCCGGTAAAAGCGCGGATCGCGTTGACCGATTTGCCGGTGGTGGCGTCGACGTTCAAGCCATCATTGAGGTCACCGGTGATATTGACCGCCGGACCGAAGACGTTGTTGACACTGACATTGGCCGGCGCTTTCCAGACCCCGCGGGCGCTGTCGGTTCGAGCATAAGTTCCGGCGACCGCACCGCTGGGCGGCAGCGTCACCGTGGCGTTGGCGGTGATAAAAGCCTTGATCGCGTTGTAGACCGCGGTTTCATCCTCTTTGACCGTGCTGTCGCTGATCGCCGTGCCCGAGGCGATACTGCCGGTCCCCGCCACGACGCTGCCGTCGGTCTGGATAGTATCGGTGGTGTGGGCATTGACGGTAATATTGTCGTCGTTGCTGAAAAACGGCAGCTTGGTCTCCAGGTAGGGGAAATAGGCCGCGCCATACTTGACCTGGTCGAGGTCACTGGTGATGTTATTACGGAAGTCACTGGTCACTTCGGCATTGGTATTCACCCCGCTGGGAAGCGCATTGGCAACATCGGCGATGGTGAAGCGGTCCTGCAGTTTGTTGCAGTGCGCCAGGGCGGCATCGACGATGGTGCCGACCTGAGCGGCATTGCCGAGGCAGGCGTCGGGAAACACAAGCAGGGTCGGCTCATCGATTGATGGCATTGGTGAAATCGGCCGGGTCGAAGCTCGCGCTCAAGCCGCCGATTGACACCAGATAGCAAGGCCCGCCGCCATTGTCGAAAAACATCTTCATGCTGTAATGCAAAAACCGGGAAGGTAATGAAGGAGGCGTGCCATTGAACGACACTTCAGTGGCCGTGACCTGACTGGTCGACGCCAGAACGGTCTGCGCGACATCGACCGACAGCGCCTGGACGCTGGCCAGACCGAAATAGTTTTCGAACTCCAGCAGCGAGGTGATGCGGGTCGGCACGTTGGTCAGGCTGTTGCCGCTTTCGTCTAGCGCCTTTTCGGTATAGCCGATAAAGGCGGGCACGGCGGTCGCCACCGCCACAACCGATGGCGGAAACTTGGCGATTTCCTCGATGTAGACGCCGGGCGAATAATAGGTAGCCATAGATCCTCCTTCTCCGGTCTTGCGACGCCGAAAAAAAGTGGGTTACTGCTTTTTGAACGTTAACTGATAATTCAAGCCCCCTGCCGGGACACTGTCCTGTCGCGACTCCCAAGAGATGTCGACAACGCCAAGAACTCCCTGAGAGGTCAGGTCGTTGTCGAGATAAATCGTTTGCGGCGTACTCCCTGCGGCATCGCTGTCAAGCAGGTAAGGCCCTCCGGGGTGGGCCGAAAGATCGATCCGCGTGCTCGCCAAAGGGGCACCGCTACTGCTGTTAATCGCCACCTCTTCCACCGTCACCGCTGGATCGAAGATCTCCTTGATCAGGTATTTGCTCGGCACCGGCCCCTGGGAGAGATCGGTTTTGGCGAAAAACACCTGGGGATAGATCCTGGCGGCATCTGCAGCATCAACAAAAGCCCCCACAGCCAGGCTTTGCTGACCAGCGGGCTGTACCGCGCCGGAGGCCAGCAGGTTATCCAGATAGAAGTGCGGCGCCGGAAGTGTTGTTGGATCAGGGCTGTAGCGGGTGAAAAAGGAAGAATCTTTGAGCTGAACAGCGAAACTGAATTTGGTCAGACTGCTGATACTGCCCAGCAACGGGTCGGTCGCCTGGGGGTTGGCGGCATAGAATACCGCAAAACCGGTCTCCCGCGGGCGAAAGACCAGCTGGTGATCGCTCAGCAACCGGGCGCAGCGGCGGGTCGGCGTAAAAGAGAACCCCGCCAGAGGCTTGCCGCTGCCCTCTTCAACAACAGTCGCGGTGAAAAATTTCTGATAGTCGAGGACAAATCCCATAGCCGTCACGTCAATCCGGTTTCGACCTGAATCCGGGTGATCTCCGGACCCACGATCGTTTCGTCACGTTGAATTCTGACCATCCGCACCTTGTAGAGCACCGAGGGGTAGTAGGTTCCACCGAGCACCCCCCACAGATGATTCAACTGTTCAAAGTTCATATTGTGAAAATCGAAAATCAACTTTTCCAGACCAGCGGGAAAAGGATTCGCCACCGTTTCAGTCTGCGTGGAAAAGACCGGTTTGCTCTGGAAGCGCTCAATCGTTTCCGACAAGCGCAGCAGGCTGGTGTTGTAATTTCCGAATTCGAAGGAAAACAGCAGATAAAGATTGAGATGGACAGGGGGTTGCTGGTAGGCAAGCTGATCGTTCACTCGAACCTGGTGGCGGTTGTTTTTCAGGGTTGCTTCCTCTTCGATATTGACCAAAGAAAGGTAAACACCACCGAGGTTGTTCTGCTCTTTCAGGACATGGGCGTGATTGATAATCGCCTCGGTATCATCAATCCCCAGAAAATCCCTGATCTCGCGCCTGATATAGTCAATCGCCTCGTTGATCATTGTCCATTTCGACCCGCTCCAGGGTTGGACAATCAAAAGCCTTCATTATAAAAAACTATCATCGCTGCCATTACAGCATTCTTTGACGCTATAGCCATTTCTATCAGAGCTTAATGAGATATCAAGTGCAGTGGTGGGAAATAATCTGGGAATGAACTCACTGGGCAGGTCGGAACCTTCAATTTTTCGATTTTCCAACCGTAAAGAAATTTATTCGATGCTGCCCCCCATTCACATGTCACCGCAACTCACAATCGATATCTCCATGGAATCGACACAATTACGTCAAGCAAAAGGGAAAATCTCGGACAAAAAAGAGCTTTTTCAAGCCCTCAACGATATTTTTTTAGGGTAAACCACAGCAAGGTGTTGAAAAAAATACCCGAGGCGATTATTTTAGGATAATAGCCAAAGCTAAAATAGTGACGATTCTTATTTTAGCTTTAAAAGGACAAGCTGGATGAAACGAGCACTGCAGGGGAAATACCTAACCATTACCACGGTGGGCGAGAAAACCCAGGCCTTCGTGCCTGCCCCCCTGCCTCCACGCCCGCCTATTGAATGGACACCGGAGTTGCGCGACAAGTTTGATCGGGCGCTGCTCGCCCTCGGCAGATTGGACAGCGTTTCAACCCTGCTGCCGGAAACCTCCCTCTTTCTCTATATGTATGTCCGCCAGGAAGCGGTCCTCTCCTCTATGATCGAAGGAACCCAGTCGTCACTGTCGGACCTGCTGATGTTCGAGCTGGATCAGGAACCCGGTGTGCCGCTTGATGACGTGCGAGAGGTCAGCAACTATGTCGCCGCCCTGGACCATGGCCTGCATCTTTTGGAAGAGGGACTCCCTCTGTCGTTACGCCTGCTCCGCGAGGTGCATGGCGTGCTGCTGGATAAAGGACGGGGTAGCAGCCAGACTCCGGGTGAGTTCCGGCGCAGTCAGAACTGGATCGGCGGCACCCGCCCGGGCAATGCAGCCTTTGTCCCGCCTCCGGCGGCGGAGGTGCCGGAGTGTATGGGCAAGCTTGAGCTCTTCCTGCACGATCAACCAGAGGCAACCCCGGTGCTGCTCAAGGCGGCATTGGCCCATGTGCAGTTCGAAACCATCCATCCATTTCTGGACGGAAACGGTCGGCTTGGACGTCTCTTGATTACACTGCTGTTGTGTGATGAAAAGGTCCTGAAGGAACCGATGCTCTATTTGAGTCTCTACCTCAAAACGCATCGCCAGTATTATTACGAACTGCTGAACAACGTGCGCCTGACGGGCGACTGGGAAGCCTGGCTCGATTTCTTTGCCGAGGCGGTCATTGTCACAGCCGGTCAGGCCGTGGAAACCGCTCAGCAGCTTCTAAATCTATCAAACTTGGACCGTGAAAGAATCGGTGACCTGGGACGCGCGGCAACCTCAGCCCTTCAGGTCCATCGGGCCTTGATGGAGCGCCCGATAGCCACCTCCGGTTGGCTGGTGGAGAAAACCGGCATCACCCCGGCAACGGTGAACAAAGCACTTGCTCATCTGGAGCAACTCGGCATCGTCACAGAGCTCACTGCTCAAAAACGTAACCGGTTGTTCAGCTATGCGGGGTATATCGATATTATGGGACGGGGAGCTGAGTTGCCGGCTGGGTAGACGTGGATTTGTGGCCGGATATGAATTCCTGTCCGCGGAATTCCATCCGCTTCGAATTTCCCCAGCGCAGCAATAAAAAACCGGGAGCAGCCAACTGGCTGCTCCCGGTTTTATAAATGGCGGAGAGGGGGAGATTCGCCCACTTCGTCACCGGCGTCACGCCGGCTCCTGCGTCGGCTCCCCTGCGCTCGCTGACGCGGCCATCCCTGGCCGCTTTTCTGACATCAGGTCAGCGCTCGCTCCGCTTCGAATCCCCCGGCGCTGCAATAAAAAACCGGAAGCAACCAAATCTGGCTGCTCCCGGTTTTATAAATGGCGGAGAGGGGGAGATTCGAACTCCCGGTCCCTTGCGGGACAACAGATTTCGAGTCTGTCACCTTCGGCCTCTCGGACACCTCTCCGCAATTAACTTGTTTGCTTTTTCTTCTGTTTCTTTTGCTCCCGCAGTTGGCGGAAAAAATTACTTAGCTGCTGGCTGCATTCCTGCTGCAGCACCCCTTCGCGTACCTGAACCTGGTGGTTGAAGCGCCCGTCGGTCGAAAAGTTATAGATCGAACCGACCGCGCCGACCCGGGGGTCACGACAGCCGTAAACCAGGTGCGGAATGCGCGCCAGGATGATGGCCCCCATGCACATGACGCAGGGTTCCAATGTAACGTAGAGCGTGCAATCGATCAAGCGCCAGGAATCAAGGGCCTTTGCCGCCTGGCGAATGGCGATCATCTCGGCGTGGGCGGTCGGATCGTTGACCGACTCGCGCAGGTTGTGGCCACGGCCGATGATCTGACCGTCCTTAACCACGATGGCCCCGATGGGAACTTCTGCCAGGGCTTCCGCCGCGGCAGCTTCCTGCTGGGCCTCACGCATAAAGACCCGATCCTGTTCTTCTGTCGGAATCACCTGGGTCTGCTTCTGCAAAGGGTTCGCCGGAAAATGCTGAAAAACACCATAACCGGCTGAAACAATTCACCTTTTCTCTCATCCTCAGGAAAAGGCGAAACGCATCTTGGCATTTTTCCGCCGGCAGGTCAAGCCCTTACAGCAGCCACCCGTATCTGCGCAGCTTAGCCTGGTAAATCCCTCAGAAAAAGAGTCCAAAGCCCTCCCCTATTCCCGAGTGAAACCCTTGAAATTCTATAAGGCCATGATAATAGTTATGCATGAACCATTACTATCGGCAAAGGCTTGGCACCAGAAAACCTCCAAGGAGAGTCGCAATGAGAGCCACCTTTTCCCCGACCCGTTCTGCGCAGATGTTCTCCCTTGGCCTGCTGGTTCTGCTGAGCGCCTGCGCCGGCAATGTTCAATACCGCACCGACTATGCACCCTGCCAGGACGTCGACCCTGAAAATAGCTGCGCCAACAGTGCTTTGCAGGTCGCCCTGAGCCCCAACCAGAGGGATGAGGTTGATTACTTGCTCGGCTTTGTCGAGTTTGACGATCAGGGCCAGCTGTTTGATCGAAATCAGTTTCAGCAGCTTGAAGACCGGCTGATTCTGGAAGCGCAGACGCACAACCTGATCATGGTCGCCTTCGTTCATGGCTGGAAGCACAATGCCAGGCCGGGCGATGAAAACATCCGCCAGTTTCGCAAGATCCTCGCCAAACTCGCCGAGGCCGAGAAAAAATTGTCACCGCAGCCGCGCAAGGTGGTTGGTATCTACCTGGGCTGGCGTGGACTGTCTTTTCATCTGGGGCCCCTGGCCAACCTGACCTTCTGGGATCGAAAAAAAACCGCGCATAAGATCGGTCATGGCGGGGCGATTGAAGTTTTTGCTCGCCTGGAGGGGATCCGCAATGTCGAGCACAAGCTGGATGAGGGCACGCAGGGCCGGCCGACCCGTTTTGTCATCGTCGGCCACAGCTTCGGCGGCGCCCTGGTGCACTCGGCCCTCTCTCAAGTCTTGATGGAACGCTTCATCGATATCGAGGGCAAAGCGACCAGCCCCAGGGAGTTCAGCGATCTGGTGGTGCTGATCAACCCGGCCTTTGAAGCGATGCAGTATGCGACCCTCAAAGCCATGGCTGACGACCGAACCTATTTCGCTGGACAGAAGCCGATCCTGGCGGTCCTCACCTCAGAAGCTGATCAGGCGACCAAAATCGCTTTCCCTGTCGGCCGTGCCTTTTCAACCTTCTGGGAGAAAGAACGCGATCAAGCTCAGGAGTCGGCCAACCGCACTGCGATTGGCCATTATGCCCCCTTCCAGACCCATTATCTCGACTGGATGCCCTGGCCTGAAGCAACAACTGAGGCCGAGGTCAATGTCCAAGCAGAATCGATCCGCCGGACTCTCGCCGAGGCGACCGCTGAATGGGAGGCCCAGCAGAACATCTCCTTCCCCGGCTCTGAGTTGCGTCACCTAAGCCAGACCCACCATCTGAATCCCTATTTGAACATTTACGTCAATAAAAAGATCATTCAGGGGCATAACGCCATCTACGCCGACCGACTGGTCGAATTTCTCCGCCATTTTATCTTGTTGTCGCTGGATTCAACCCGGTCTGGGAAATGACCGAGGACTTTCGGGGAAACATCAGATCGTCCAGTGATCATGGACGATCGCGACCAGATACCAGGCTCCCTCCCGCTGCTCAAAAACCAGTCGCAGGCTCTTCCAGTCCAGCCCTTGATACTGCGGGTCGAACCCAGAGAAGTGGTATTCGATAAACCTTGTGCCAGGATAAATTTCAGCCAGATTGTTCACCGTGTTGCCGCGTCCGATAACCCTGTCTGCAGCAACCTGTTCCGCCTTGGCGTAGTCGGCGTCATAAACAAAGCGGACAAAATAAGCGTGCAAAGTCAACCTGATCGGCTCACCCGTGCCATCCTCAAATCCCCAGAGATATCGAATGTCACTTCGCCAGGCGGCAATAAGCTGTTCAGCTGAAAAAACCTGGTCACTCTCTGGATCGATATAAGCGGAAGGGGAAAACCGCAGCCCCTTGCCAGGGTGAACGTAACTGGCCAGACACTCCGGATCACTTTTAGCCAGACAGCTGAGCACGGTTTCTGCCCGCCGTTCAAAGCTCTGGTGGCCAGCACAGCCCTGCAGGACCAGCATAAGCAGCGCTGCCCCGATTACCAGCAGCAGAGGCAATAATCGGCGCAATTTATTCAGCCCGGCGCAGATAATTGCTATGCACCCAACCCTGCATATCCATCACTCCGTTCACCACATCCTCAACATCGACAAACCGCCAGCTGCCGTATTCGTTGAGCACCACCACCGTCGTGTTCGGCGGCAGGGGACTGCCATTGAGCAGATCATAGTGGGTCGCCGGCCCACTGCGGATATTGAGGTGGGTGCGGGTCTGGAAACGCAGATCTTCATCCTCGGCACGACCTTGCAGGCGGGCGCGAAACTCACGCATTGGAAAGGCCGGCCCCGGATCGAGTTTGCGCCCTGGCGAAATGTCATCATGACCGATCACATCCTGCAGCTGGTATTTCTCCATCAGCAGACTCGCCACATCCAGCGCCGCCTCCAGCTGGACCAAACTGTAGGTCAACCAGCCGGACAACTGCGAGCCGTTTTTATGGACCGCCTCGATCACTTCGGCGGCATCGTATTCGACCCCGAACCAGGCCCGCCAGCGGTCGCCGCTGCGCACCAGCTGACCAGGATTATCCAGTTCAATTCCCAGCGAGTAACGGTTCAGACCGTCCAGTCCGTCCCAGCTGCTGCGCCCGGCATGCCAGGCGATGCGGTTAAAAGGAACCAGCTGGGTGATCGCACCATCCCGACCGATCACCAGATGTGCCGAAGCCTTTGCCCGACGGTTGCTGAGCCATTTCACCGAAGAGACGGCATTGCGTCCGGCGGTAAAATGGATCACCAGATAACGTGCGTCCAGCGCGCCGCCCAGGTTCGGGCTGGCAACGAAAGGATATGCGGTACCATCCTCTTTCAGTAACCGGTGTCGGCTGATCTTCATCAGAATCCTCCCAGGAAGGAGCAGCGGCAAACGGTAAAACGAGGCTTTTTAACCGAGTTTTGCAGTTAACGGGAACCGTCGTCCTTCGGGGAACCCCCTTTGCCAGCCTGCTGCTGAGCCTGCTCCCACAAATCATCGATCGCATCGAGGTACTTTGGCGCACAAACCGACTCGTCGATTTCGATCGTTTTGCCGCCATCGTTATCAAGTCGCAGGCGCACCTTGGATGTGTCGGCACCTTCTCCTCGGGTAATGCCACGGCTGGTGCCTGGTTGCTTTTTCGCGGTCAGCAATTCGTTGAGGAGAGGCGGAAGTTCATCCACCTCCAGCTCAACCGATTGGGTCACGGGTATTATGCCAATTTGACGCTCAATTTTAATTTTCATCGCCTTATCTACAACCTCTTAATTAGTGCCTGAATAATCCTAAACGGAAATACCGACCAACTTCCAGGCCCTGCGAAGATAAGCGACCTCAAGCGTACCGCTCCCATGGATATTGGCTGCCTCGATCATCGTCTGGATCGCCCAATCCTGGAAGGTCGCATGAGGATTGTTGAGATTTTGCAGTGCGTCATACCAGATGTGACCCGCCTTTTCCCAGGCATGACCACCGAGATATTGGGCAAATAAATAAAAAGCATGGTTGGGGATTCCGGAGTTGATATGAACGCCGCCATTGTCGCTGGTCGTGACGACGAAAAGGTCCATGTGATATGGCTGTGGATCCTTGCCGAGCAACGGATCGTCATAAGCGAGACCTGGCGCCTTCATCGACCGAAGCGCATCTCCCTTGATATTGGGGCCAAGTATGCCGTCGCCAACCAGCCAATCGGCTTCGCAGGCGGTTTGGCCTAATTTACGTTGTACCGTCAACACACCGAACACATCGGCGAAACTTTCGTTCAAGGCACCGCTTTGATCTCGATAGATTAACCCTCCGGAAAATTGCACGACACCATGGGAAAGCTCATGCCCGATTACTGAGAGAGATCCGCTGAGCGGGGTGAAAATCTGCCCATCACCATCGCCGTAAGCCATCTGGGTTCCATTCCAGAAGGCGTTGTTGTAGTTGCGCCGGTGATGCACGGTGGAGATCAACGTCATCCCTGCGTCATCCAGGGAATTTCGACCATATTCCTTCGAGTACAGGTCGAAAACATCTCCAGCGCCTTCGAAAGCGTCGGTCACTTCTTGATCGTTAGGTTCGTTGTTGGTTGTTTCCGTTCGAACAGGCCCCCTGCCCGGCAGCGCTGCTTTTTTTTCGCCGTCGTAAACTTCACGAATCGGCGCCGCGGCAATTGGTGCGGCACGGGCAACCACCCCTTGAGTTCCTGGCACCCCTTTCACGGCAAATTCGGCGCGTTCCTCTCTGACTTCGGTGGCCCGGGCCATCAGGTCCGCAGCCATCGCCTTCTGCTTATCATCCCCTCTTAATTTTATCGCCTCGAGGACATGAGGTGGTGCGAAACACATTCTCTCGGGAGAACAACATCTGTGGTTTGCGGGTTTCGTCATCGGAAAGTCCCCTTTCTGCCTGCTTACTCTTGAGAGTGAAGCCCCTTGCTTCTCTTTGCCGAGGCAGCCTCCTCGAACGCCGCCTCCAGAACCGCCAACAGCTGCCTGGTCTTTTCATCTGCGGTGGCGTAATCGTCGCTCACTTCAATCACCTGCTGATCTGACTGATATATCTGATAAACATACATATCTGCCGAATGTAGATTTTGGGGCGCGGGGTTTTGGCCATAAGAATTGAGTAGGTCGTCGAATTGCGCTGCGCTGATGAGTTGCCTGCCGGTTTCCTTGAGAAATATTGATGAGCCCCGTTTTTCCAACTGAACCGTAAAACTTTGGCCAAGAATTCCACCTGATCGCACTATCCGGTAGCTAACCGGCTGTTGTGGGTCAACTGGTGGTTCTTGAGCTGAACAACCCAGCAAAAGAACCAACCACAACCACCGAAACGCAAATCCCCTGGCGAGCTTGCATTTTTTATTCACAGCTGACTCCCGTAGCTGAAAGCCGAAGGGCAATTTTTCCTGGGCATGCGATTGCGGGTCTGTTGACCGCCCCTCTCCGCCGATTTCCCACCGAAAATCAACTGAATCTTCCTGGAAAAGGCTCTGCACAATTTCAATGTTAATACAGAATTCCCAGCTGACAAGGCGAACTCTCATTAAATCCAACCGCCATCTACGCATGCCCTCTCCAGATCCCTCTACCCGATTTTAAATCCTTCCCACTTTTCTTGGTCCGTAAGCCATCGGTAATTGCTTCTGCATTAAAGTTGCTCGCAAACACCCAGATGAGAGGGTGGGAAACCGTTCAACAAAAGGAGTGACATTATGGCAGAGCACAAATACGCAAACAAAGGCAGGAAGGACGAGAGCCGCAATGCGCCAAAGAGCGCAAAAAAGGAGGTCTGCGATGATTGTGACTGGTAGAAATTCCGCTGTTCTGGCGCTTGTGGCTTTGCTTCTTGGCATGGTTGCCGTAGATCGCGCCCAGGCCCAGCCCGCCCCGATTCCTCGTGCCGTCGTGTCGACGGAGGCGGCGCCCGAGGCGCTGGCTGGCCTGTTCAGCCAGCTTGGATCGGGCGAAAGCACTGTCAGCATTGAAGGTGCGGAGTGGCTGCAACTCAGGTTTGCCGGTTTTCAGCTCGGCTCCGGCGGGACGCTGACGATCAGCTCCGCAGCGGGCCAATCGCAGACCTTCAATCAGCAGCAGCTTGAAGATTGGGAGGGGTTGACCGCCGTATTCAACGGCTCTGAACTCACAGTCACCCTCACCCCCAACGAAAGCGCTCCCGGCGAGAGCGATGAGCTTATCGCGACGATCAAAGAAATCATCATCGGCTTACCCGGCCAGGATGTCGAAAGCGCCGGCTTTGCTGCCCCACAGTCCTTGCGCAACCTGCTTGGCGAAGATCTGCAGAAATATATGCCTGAGGATCAACCGCGCCAACCGGAAGGCAGTGAATCACCCGAGGGGATTTCTCCGCCGGAAGGACTGTCACAACCGGAAGCGATCTGCGGCTCCAGTGACGACCGGTCCGCCTCGGGTCATCCGCTGGTCGGACGGATCATGCCGATCGGCTGCACCGGCTGGATCATTCAGGGCGGGGCCTTGCTGACGGCCGGACACTGCATCGGCTCAGCCACCCAGACCATCGAATTCAACGTGCCCGCTTCACAGTCGAACGGCGCCACGGTCTCCCCTCCGATCCGCGACCAGTACCGGATCATCGCCAGCTCCATCGTGGACGGCTTCACGGGCATCGGCAATGACTGGGCCGTATTTCAGGTGCTGCCGAACACCGAAACGGGGCTGCTGCCGAGCGCCGCGCAAGGCGGGGCGTTCCAGCTGTCCAACACGGCCAATCCCAGCAGCGTGCGGATCACCGGTTACGGCGTAGACGGTCCGGGACCGAACTTTGGCAAACGCCCCCCGCAAACAAGCCCACGGAACGCCGACAACCAGACCCTGCAAACCCATAACGGCACGCTGGCAAGTCATACGGTCGGTGGAACGAACTCGGCGACCTTGCGCTACTCGGTCGACACTCAGGGCGGCAATTCGGGCAGCCCGGTGATCGCCGCAGGTGGCGGCAATGTCGCAATCGGCATCCACACCAATGGAGGCTGTTCAAGCAGCGGCGGGACCAATTCCGGAACCAGTTTGCGCAACCAGGGTCTCTGGGCCGCGATCAGCGCGAACACGGCCACGGGCACCGACGACATCGTCTGGCAGCATCGCAGCGGCCAGGTCCACTACTGGCCGATGCAGAACGGCCAGCGCCAGGGCGGCATCAACATCCATAGCCCGGTCAGCGGGAACTGGACCCTTGCCGGCTCCGGCGACGTGAACGGTGATGGCACCGATGACATCGTCTGGCAGCACCGCAGCGGCCAGGTCCACTACTGGCCGATGCAGAACGGCCAGCGCCAGGGCGGCATCAACATTCATTCTCCGGTGAGCGGGGACTGGACCCTCGCCGGG
>CAMYNR010000135.1 GCA_947259715.1 uncultured Desulfuromonadales bacterium | reverse complement strand
CCGAAGGCCGGAATCGAACCGGCACGCCCGGAGGGCATCGGTTTTTGAGACCGACGTGTCTACCAATTCCACCACTTCGGCACGAGCTTGACGATTATATTTATCAGGACCTGTTTGTCAAGTCTCTATCCGCATCCTTAAGGTTTTCTGCAGCGTTTTCCATTCTTCTCCTCGTTGGACAGCTTTGCCATCCAGGGAGTTGATCGGCAGGATGTCGATCAATGAGTTGGTCAAAAAGGCTTCCTGGGCGTCGAACAGCTTCTGCTTATTGAATGTGCGTTCCTCGGTGGGAATCCCCAGCTCGGTGGCGGCGGCGATCACCTGCTGACGCATCACTCCGGCGAGAACCAGTGAGCAGATCGGTGGGGTGACGAGCTTTCCGTCGAGCAGGACGAAAACATTGCTGGTGGCCCCTTCCAGAATCTGCCCGTGATGATCACAGAACAGCGCTTCCCGGGCGCCTTTTTCCTTGGCGTAATTGGCTGCATAGAGACAATCGGCATAGTTGCCCCGTTTCATTTGGGGCAGATGGCTGAGCGGGTTGACCCGCTGGTTGGGGGCGGTCAGGCAGGTCGCCCCATCGGCACGTTGCTGTTCGCTGATTTCGGCCACCGGGTTGGCGGTGACCAGGAACCAGCCTGCGGCCGCATCAGGAAAATCCAACCCCTGGTGCACCCCCCGGCCGAGGGTCAGGCGGATGCGGCTGGCTGGTGCGGTCAGGCTGCTGGCCAGCTGCCGCAGGGCGGTTTCGATTTTTTGCCGCTGGCAGGGAAAGTTCAGCAGCCTGGCGGAGAGTTCCAGGCGATCCATATGATCATGCAACAGCAGGATTTTTTGCTCGCGGGCCTTGAGGGTCTCAAACAGACTGTCGCCGAACAGCAGGGCGCCATCCTGGATCGGCAGGCTGGCATCCTCACGGGGAATGAACTTGCCGTTGAAGCAGACCAACATACTCATTGCGCCGCCTCCTGCAGCAAGGTTTTTAAGGCCGCTCCCTTGGCCAGACATTCGTGCCATTCTTTTTCCGGAATCGAATCGGCGACAATCCCCGCACCGGTTTGGTAATTGATCCGCTCGCCAAAGCGCTGAAAGCTGCGGATTAAAATGTTCAGGTCCATATCGCCGCAAGCGCTGATATAGCCGGCGCTGCCGGTATAGCTGCCGCGCCCGACCGGCTCCAGCTCGTCGATAATTTCCATGCAGCGTTTTTTTGGTACGCCGGTGATGGTGCCGCCGGGGAAGGTGGCGCGCAGCAGGTCGAAGGGGCCGCAGTCCTCATTGAGGCTGCCGCGCACATTGGAAACGATGTGGGTGACATGGGAGTAGCGCTCCAGCACCATCAGCTCGTCGACCTCGACGCTGCCGGCCTGACAGACTTTGCCCAGGTCATTGCGCTCCAGATCGAGGAGCATGATGTGTTCGGCGCGCTCTTTCGGATGACCGAGCAGCTCCTCACCAAGCTTGTGATCCTCCGGCGGAGAAAAGCCGCGCGGCCGGGTGCCGGCGATCGGCCTGGTTTCGGCCAGCTTGCCGCGCAGGGACACCAGCCGCTCGGGAGAGCTGGAGATAATATCGAAACCGGGAAATTTCAGCAGGCAGGCGAAGGGGGAGGGGTTGATCGCCCGCAGGCGGCGGTAGAGTTCGCTCGATGCCCCGCTCAGTTGGCCGTCGAAGCGGCAGGAGAGGTTCACCTGATAGATGTCTCCGGCGGCGATGTAGTCTTTTCCCCGTTGCACCATCTGCTCGAACTGCTTTTGGCTGAGGATCGCTTCGGGAAGCTGTTTCAGGGCCAATGGCTGTTCTGTTGGGGGATTTTCCTGGCTGCAGCGAACCGACTCTTCAAGGGCCTGCAGATCGACTGCGCTGTCAAGGGTGCCCAAGGTCAGCCGCTGCTGCTGGTGATCGTAACAGGCGGTGATGTCGACCCAGAAAAGATCGAGGTCGGGGACCGGCAGGTCGCGATCCGCAGCAGCCGGCAGGCTTTCGATCAGGCCGGCGAGGTCATAGCCGAAATAACCGAAATAGCCACCGGGAAAGGGGCTGCCGCTGTTGGCCGGTATCGCCCGGTCGCGCAGAATATTGCTCAGGCTGGCGAGAGGATCGCCCGGCAGGATGTCCTGCTTTCCAGATGCTTGCCGACAGAGCACGCCATCGCGCAGGGTGTAGCGCTCCCGGCTCCTGAGCGGGACGATGGAAAAACGTCCGGTTTTCGCCAGCGGATTAAGTGACTCCAGCAAGCCGGGGCCATCCGGATTACAGGTGAGATAGAGGGCGAGGGGATCGAACTGGGCCAGCTTGAAACTGTGGGTCTTGGCGGTCAAAATTTTTCTTCTCTGCAAATCATGAGTAACGCAGGCGACATCTATTTTTTCGGATCTAGTGTCCCGTGCGGTTAATTCCATCCATTAATTCTGGCCCTTTTACCCGCTGGCTTCGTTGCCTCTCCTCGGCTTA
>CAMYNR010000134.1 GCA_947259715.1 uncultured Desulfuromonadales bacterium | reverse complement strand
TAAAAAGGGCCGGAAGGGGCTCCCCTTCCGGCCGTCGGTTGATTATCCCGCCTGTTGAATCAGTTCGATTTCGATACTGATAGCGACCTCGTCACCGACCAGCAGTCCGCCGGTTTCCAGGGCCTTGTTCCAGACCAGGCCGAAGTCTTGACGGTTGATCCGGGCGGTGGCCTGGGCGCCCTTGCGGATATTGCCCCAGGGGTCCTTGACGCTCGGGGTGGGGCCGGTAACCTGCAGTTCGACCTCGTTGGTGACCCCGTGAATGGTCAGGTCGCCCAGAACTTTGAGTGCGCCATTGGGGCCTTTTCTCACGTTTTTCGATTTGAAGGTCATGGCCGGGTATTTTTCGACATCGAAGAAGTCCGGGCTCTTCAAATGGTCGTCGCGCTTTTCATGGTTGGTGCTCAGGCTGGCGGTGGCGATGGAAACCTCGACCACCGACCGGGTGACGTCCTTGTCATCGATCGCAACCGTTCCCTGGACTTGCGGGAAATCTCCTCGGACCTGGCTGATCATCATGTGCTGAACCTTGAACTGGGCGTTGGAGTGGTCCGGATCGATGGACCAGGAGGAGGCGCTTGCCAGGCAGGGGAGGCCGAGGGCCAGAAGGGCGATGAGCAGAGTGCGGATGGGTTTCATGGTGTTCTCCTTGTTCAAAATGGATGGTGTTCGTCTTGATTGAGAGCTTACATTGGCTTGCCGGATTGGACTAGATGGATAAAACGGGAATCATTGTTTCATTTGTGGAACAATGGTTGGGGCCGCGGCTCTGCAGGGGAGGTCGGAGGTTGCTCTTTTGTTTTGACTTATTTTTACAACTGAAAATCGGCGGGTCGCGTCCCTCCAGACGCCTTGCTTTTTGTTGGCCGGCAAAAAGTAAGCAAAAACCGGCCCCTGCCGGGAGCAATGCTGTCGCCGGGTTCTCGTCGTTGGCTGCAGGGTGGTATTCGGGACTCTGGCGGTGCTTCGTAGAAAAGAAACTTTAGGGCCCGCTTGCCAAGTTCGCCGAAAAACCTGGCGAACTTCCGCGGAGTGTTTTGCGACTGGAGGGGGTTGGCTTCAGCGTCGTGCCTCTTGTGCGGGAAGCCTTGTCAGGCCGATTTCCACGGAGGGGGATTGAGCTTCTCGCCGAGCAGGTCGAGAAAGGTCTTCACTTTGGTCGACAGGTGACGGGGGGTGGGATAGACGCCGTAGAGGCCGCCGGAAGGGAGTCGCCAGTCGGGGAGCACCGTCTTGAGGCGTTCTTCCCTGAGGTCCTGCCAGCAGATCATTTCGGGCAACACCACCAGCCCCAGTCCGGCGACGGCCGCGTCGCGGGCCAGCGCCAGGCTGTTGACCTGCAGGCTGCCCTGGATGGGGGCGGTGACCGTCTCGCCATTTTTCGAGCTGAGCCTGACATGTTTGCCGCGGGTCGCCGAGGAATGGATCAGCGGATGGCGGATCAGTTCTTCGGGCCTTTGGGGGCGGCCGTGTTCTGCCAGGTAGGCGGGGCTTGCACAGATAAAGATCGCTTCGGAGGCCAGTTTGCGGGCGATCAGCGAGGAGTCGGGGAGGGTCCCGCCACGGATGGCCAAATCGAACCCTTCCTCGATCAGGTCGACCACCCGGTTGGTGAGTTCCACCTCGATGTTGACCCTCGGGTAGGTCTGCAGGTACTCGGAGACCACCTTTCCCAGGTAGAGATTGCCAAACTCGGTGGGGGCGGTGATCCTCAGCCGACCTCGGGGTGATTCCTGCATGCGGGTGACCGCCAGGTTGGCCTCCTCGGCCTCACTGACGATGCGGGCGCAGCGTTCGAAATAGGCGGCTCCGACCTCGGTCAGTTTGAGGGCGCGGGTGGTGCGCTCGAGCAGGCGCACGCCGAGGCGCTCTTCCAGCTGCGCTACTTTGCGGCTGACGTTCGATTTGGGCAGGCCAAGCAACCGGGCTGCACCGGAAAAGCTCCCCGCCTCGACCACCCTGGTGAAAATCGCCATTTCGTTCAGATTGAACATCGCCCCCTCCAAATGCTTAAATAATAGAACAGTCTGGTCTATTCTATAGGTATTCGGCCGGATATTGAAACAAAGAAAGGGGCATACCCTACCGGTGGAGGCGATCAGCGATCGACCCGCCGCAGGGAAAAGGACCGGGTTCCTTCCCCACGACGGTCGAGGGCGTCGACGACCTGCCAGTGAAGATCCAGGGACATTCCCTCCTTCACCTCCTGTGGCCGCCGGGGATGGATGATGACCGCCATGTTGAACATCGACTGGAAATAGTCCCCCTCGACCTGGCGTCCTTTACGGTCGGTGAGGTGGACTTGCTCGATGGTTATCGGGCGATCGAAGATGACCTCGATTTCCTCGGGGTGGGGCTTGCCCTTGTGCCAGGTGCCCGAGACCATCAGCGGTTCGGGGGGCCCGGGCGGCTCCACCCGGGAGTCGTCCGGCACCAGCCCCTCTGGGGGCACGCCGGGGAG
>CAMYNR010000133.1 GCA_947259715.1 uncultured Desulfuromonadales bacterium | reverse complement strand
TGTCGCCAATGATCGGGAAAGCGTCACGCTCCAACCGCCTTATTGTCGTTTCGGCATGGCTTGCGGACCATGTCCCGGAAAACTTTTTATGCCATTCCCTTGCCACCACTTCGAAAGAGTTTTCAGATACCGCAATTCTCGCGGCCTTCTGTGCCTTCTTGACTTCTCCGGGGTCAACCCCTTTCGCCAGCAGCTTTCGTGCATCCTCTCGCCGCTGCCTGGCGTCGGCAAGGGATATTTCCGGGTAAATGCCAAAAGAAAGAAGCTTCTCTTTGCCGTTAAAGCGGTATTTGAATCGCCAGAGCTTTCCACCTGTTGGCGTTAGCAGTAGAAATAGCCCCCCGCCATCGAAAAGGGTTTTCTGCTTTGCCTGTGGTTTGGCTCGGCTTACCTGCAGGTCGGTTAACGGTGCAATCCTTTTAGGCATGGGGTATTCTCTCTTTTTGGGTATACGCCCTTTCCGCTTCGGTATACCTATCCCCATAGATATACCCAAACACACTGGATTCAACTATACTCAAAAGCACAAACGTGGACAACGAAAAAAGAAAAGGCCCTGATTTCTCAGGGCCTTTTGCTCTTCTCCGGGCTATGCCGGATTATCAAATGGTGGAGGTGGCGGGAATCGAACCCGCGTCCGAAAGCTTTCCACGTAAGGCTTCTACATGCGTAGTCTGTGTATTGAGTTAACCGGATGAAGCTCCCACAGACAGGATATTCACCAGGCGAGTCTGCTTTAATTTCGCTCCAGCGCCACAGACACTCGCTGAAACTAGCCTGCTAAATTAACGTCTTGTCAGCCACACAGGCGATGATTGGCAAGACGTGACAGCTTTAAGCTGCCAGTGCGTAACTAACGTCAGAGTCTGCGTTTAGTTAAGTTGGGCTTTGTTACGGAGCCAGCCCACTCCGGCATGCAGCACTTCGTTTCCGTCCCCCGTCGAAACCTTGACACCCCCTTTAAAAATTGGTTTTAAGTGACCAGTTTCAGGTTTTAGGCTTAGCACTTAAGACTTAACACCTCAAACCTTACTTCTAAATTATCTCATGTTAGTCGATAGCTATTCAAGTTCTTATTTAACTAGCGAAAAGCGCTTTTCAGGGCCTTAGCCATCTCGCGGTCGGCCTCTTTCTGTTTCAGGGTCTGGCGCTTGTCGTGCAGTTTTTTACCCCGGCCGACGCCGATTTCAAGCTTGATGTAGTTCCCCTTGAAATAAATCTTAGTCGGCACCATGGCCAGGCCCTTCTGTTCGGTCAGGCGGATCAGCTTGTCGATCTCGGCATGATGCAGGAGCAGCTTGCGCATGCGGGTCGGATCGTGGTTTTCCCGGTTGCCGAAGTCGTAGGCGGCAATGTTCATATTGTTGATGAACACTTCGCCATCTTTGATGCGGCAGAAAGATTCTTTCAAATTGACCTTGCCGCCGCGAACCGATTTCACCTCGGTACCGGTGAGAGCCAGACCGGCTTCAAAGGTTTCATCGATATAATAATCGTGATAGGCCTTTTTGTTGGTGGCGATGATTTTAATGCCCATGAAGAAGTGCGTCCGCCTGTGTGTCTGCTTTTGCCTGGATCTCTACGATCCGCGGCATGAATGTTTCCCGTTTCAACGACCGGGTGGCCATTTTGATGGCGAGAAACGTGACCACCAGAAAGCCGGTTCCGGTCAGCGCCGACAGGAGGGAAGGATCTATCCCGCCAGCGGTCCGCTCACCAATGCCCTGCCCGATCAAAGCTCCGATCAATAACCCGATTATCGGTACAATGTAAAGCATAAAAGAGGATTGCAGAAAGTGCTTGGAGCTGGTGACAATTTTAACCCGGTCGCTGACCTCCGCACCGATGGGATTGAAGGCTTCGACCAGCATGGTTTCGCTGTCCTCCCCAATCTGACAGGCCCCGCTGGACGGGCAATGCTCACAGGCGCTGTTCCGCTTGCACATCACCACGGCGATCTCTTTGCCTTTTAATTCAACGATGGTTCCATATTCTTCGATCATGACTTGCTCTTTTCTTTTATGTTAGCCACCAAGACACCAAGGGCACGAAGGAAAAGAAAAAATTTAAGTTTAAAACCAACACAAAAAGCCCTGTAGAGGTTCTACGACTTTGCTTTAAAACCTAACTGGGTGCCCTTGGTGACAGCTAAAGAGATCTTCAGCCTTTTTTTTTCTCGGGTTTTTAGCTATGCAGCCCGGACCGCAGTGCCCGGCCCTGATGGAAAACCTGGACAATTTCAGCAGTCCGCCCTGGCGCGACCAGATAATCGGCCAGCTCTTCTATTGTAACCGGTTCTTTCGGCTGCAGCACCTGAAAGCTGGAATGTTTTCCCTCAGCTAAAGAACCGATCTGCTTTTCCAGGCCTAGGGCGGCGGCGCCACCCTGGGTGGCCATTTGAAACAGGCTGGGAGCATCAACCTGATCGCCCAGCCAGCGCTGCGCGAAGGCCATCTCGTCCCAGATCGACAGACTGTCGTTACTGGCCAGGCTGTCAGTGCCCAGGGCCAGATGTACGCCAGCCTTGCGCAATGCAGCGACGGGCGGCTTACCGACCTTCAGGCGGGCATTGGATCTGGGACAGAGGGCAAGACTCATCCTGTTTTTCGCGATGAGACCGATCTCGGCATCGCTCAGCTGCACCCCATGGACCAGCAGGTTCTTTGGGAATAGACCGCCCTTCCCGGCCAGATATTCGGTCGGATTACAGCCGGCCGCCCTTGGGATCAGCGATTCCCAACCGATCATTGGATACAGTTTGCTGATCAGGGCACCGCGGCTTTTTTCGATAAACTCGACCTCTTCGGGTGACTCCGCCAGGTGGGTGCAGCAGAACAGATTCTCGTCCTTGGCCAATTTATAGAGGCTGGCCATATAATTGCCACTGATGCTGTAGGGTGAGTGCGGCGAAACGCCCAAATCAAGAGAGCCCACCTGCTGTTCACGCAATACTGTCTTGAGCCCCTGTTTAACGCGCTGAATGACGCCGGGATCCTGGCCGAGGCTTTCCAGGTAGATGGTTCCAAGCAGTGGCACTCCCTGGTAGGCGGTCCGGCTGGGGTAGTGGGAGAGAATATCGCCGATGGCGCCGGTGCCGGCGGCGATCGATTGAACGATACCGTTGGCCAGCGAATCATGAAAACTCTGCTTGGACAGGGGCCTTTTAACCCGGATCAGGCGCAGAATCCAATCAACGAAGTCTTTCGGCTCCTCCGTCTCTCCGACCTGTTCGGCCCAGGCGGGATAATCGGTCAACTCCAGGTGGGTGTGAGCGTTGACCAGAACCGGCACAATCAGGCCGTCCCCATAATCGATCACCCGCACGCCGGGGTTACGGCGCTTCAGTTCTGCCAGCGGACCGACGGCGCTGATCTGACCGCCACTGTCGAGCAGCGCCCCCTTTTCAAGGGGCGGCGCGTCCCCGGATAGCAAGTATTTTGCCGTGTAGATGATCTGCACAACCTGCTCCGGAATTAACCTGCCGACCGGGTTGATCCTGCGGCGGACGGCAGCATGGCTTTCAGGGCGATAAGAAGGTCCTGAATCTCATCGCGCAAAACCAGCTCGGTCTGTTCTTTAAGAACGGCGTTGATAATCTCTTCGGTGGTCAGCGGGTTGGCCAGCACCACCCGGAACACGGTGATGATTTTCTGCTGATAACGGGCCGAGCGCAAGCGGGTTCGGGAGACAAACGTCTTGCCCGCCTCACGCTGATATTTCTGCATTAACCGGATGATCTGGTCGAGCAGCTCATTGGCCTGATTCTGTTGCTCTGCTGAGGCCTGCTGGAGAGCTGTCTGTGCCCAGGCCGGATTGTAGCGGTAGGTCAGAATATTCAGTTCGGGCTCAGTGATCAGTTCAAAATCGGGATGTTGCTGAACCTTGCCAGCAAACTGCTTGGCCCGTTCGATACCCAGATCCATCAACAGCTCATAGCCGTTGCGACCGATAATCGACAGACCGGCGTGGACCAGCATCGACTTGCCGGGGCGTGACCCCTCCAGAGTGTGGCTGCCGAGATCTTTGGCGCCATGGCGCAGGATATAGGCTGCATGATGTTCGATGGCAGAAAGAGCGGTCGGATCTTTAAAGAGAACCATTCCGGCGCCCATCGGCACATAGAGCTGCTTGTGGGCATCCAGGGTGACCGAATCGGCGCGCTCGATGCCGCTGAGCAGATGGCGATAGGTGCCGGAAAAGAGGGTCGGCCCTCCCCAGGCGGCATCGACATGAAAGTGACAACCGATCTCCTCAGCGATGTCAGCAAGTTGATTCAACGGATCGATATTGCCGGTTTCCGTGGTGCCGGCGATACCGACAATCGCCAGCGGTCTGATCCGCTGCTCCTGCAGCCGTCGACAATGGGTTTTCAACTGCTGCAGGTCGATGCGATTCTGGTCATCGGTGTCGACCAGCACCAGGTTGTCGCGGCCGATGCCCAACAGGTCGGCGGCTTTTCCCAGGGAGTAGTGACCACGGCGTGAAACCAGAACCGCCAGGCCTGCGCAGTCCAGATGCTGCAATGCCCTGGCGAGGCCTTCCTGAGCAATGCCGGCAAAGCCTTCCTGCGGACCGCAGAGCCGGTTCCTGGCGACCCAGAGGGCAGTGATATTGGCGATGGTACCGCCTGAGCAGAAGGCCCCCAAGGCATGCTGGCTCTTATGGATCCATTGCGGATAGAAGCTGTCATCCTGCTGATAGACCAGTCTATGCAGCATCGCCAGGACCTGCCGTTCCATGGGAGTAAAGGCCTTGGAGGTTTCCACTTTGACCAGGTTCTGATTCAGCGCAGTCATGATTCGGGACAGGGGAAGCATGAAATACGGCAAGGCCGAGGTCATATGGCCGACAAACCCGGGGGCGGCGGTGTGGACCGACTGGGCCACCAGTTTTTCTTTGACGAACTCGGTATATTCCGAAACAAAGGTCGGATCTTCGGGAATCCGTGAGTCGGCGAAGTCCTTCTCAATCTCCTCCAGCTCCCGCTCCAGCGCAACGACATGCTCCTGCAGAAAACCGGTCACATTGTCGCTGATCGCCTGATCGATCATCCCCAGGGTGGAATCGGGCGCTTCGGGGACGGTAAAGATCCGGTAGAGGTTTTCCAGGTTAGCCTGAGCCAGGTCTTTTTTACTCATCATCAGGAACCCAAGGGGGAGAGGGTTGGCTCACTGCGCGGGGTTGGTCGCATCGAGCAGAAAGCTGTTGTCGATGAGCCGCGTCGAACCGATAAAGACCGCTAGCAGCAAAACCGAATCAGAGTCGATCTGCTCTTGATCCTGCAAGCTGAGCTGATGGCAGATGCGAACATAGTCTATCTGCGCATCAGGCTGGCGACTTATCATCTCGGTCAGGTTGGCAATCAGCGCGGCACTGTCGGTCTCCCCGACGGCCACCAGCTGCCTTGCTGTCTCGATCGCCTGAGAAAGAACCAGGGCCTGCTGCCGTCGCGAGCCGGAAAGGTAAACATTGCGCGAACTCATCGCCAGGCCGTCCGGCTCGCGAAAGATCGGCATACCGATGATCTCAACAGGGGTATTCTGATCAAGGACCATCCGCCGAATGACCGCCAGTTGCTGAAAATCCTTGTTGCCGAACAGGGCCAGGTGCGGCTGAACTATATTGAACAGCTTATTGACGACCGTGGTGACCCCACGAAAATGGCCAGGCCGGCTGGCTCCGCAGAGGGTCTCGGTAATCCCTTCGACATCGATATAGGTGGCATACCCTTTGGGATACATCTCACTTGCCGTCGGCGCGAAGATGACATCGACGCCAGCCTGCGCCGCGAGCTCGGCATCCCGCTGCAGATCGCGCGGGTAATCCTCATAGTCCTCCCCCTGGCCGAACTGGGTGGGGTTGACGAAGATCGACAGAACCAGCAGGTCCCCGCGCTTGCGCCCCTCTTCCAGCAGTGACAGGTGGCCCTGGTGGAGAAAGCCCATGGTCGGTACGAAGGCAATGCGCTGCCCGGCTGCGCGTGCCGCCAGGGAGCGCTGCTGCATCTCGGAGACTGAATTGATAATGTCCATCGATTTTACTTGAAGGAATGGTCAATGGTCGGGAAAGCCCCCGACCTGACTTCGCTGATGTAATCGCTGATACCGGCGGAGATCGTCTCGGAGACATCGGCATAGCGTTTGACAAACTTCGGTGAGTATTTGTCACAGAGACCGAGGATATCGTGAATCACCAGGACCTGGCCGTCGCAGTCGACGCCGGCGCCGATACCGATGGTTGGGATCGACAACGAGTCGGTGATCTCTTTGGCCAGATCGCAGGGGATGCCTTCAAGGACCACACAGAAGGCGCCGGCCTCTTCAACCGCCCTGGCATCGGCCAGAATCTGCCGCGCCTGCTCCTCCTGGCGCCCCTGGACTTTGAAGCCGCCCATGCGATGAATCGACTGCGGGGTCAAACCGATATGCCCGGCCACCGGGATATCGATATCGACAATCGCGCGAATGGTTTCGGCCATATGTTCGCCCCCTTCCAGCTTGACCGCCTGCGCGCCTCCTTCTTTGATCAGCCGTCCGGCATTGAGACGCGCGTCCCGCACGTCGATCTGGTAGGACATAAACGGCATGTCGGCAATCACCAGCGCCTGCTCGCTGCCACGGACCACGGCGCGACAGTGGTAGATCATCTCGTCAAGGGTGACCGGCAGGGTATTTTCATACCCGGAAACCACCGAACCGACCGAATCACCGACCAGGATCATGTCGATTCCCGCGGCGTCCATAAGTTTGGCGAAGGGATAATCGTAGGCCGTCAGCACGGTGATCTTTTCCCCCTGCTGCTTCAGCTGGCCGATATCAAGAATTGTTTTGCGCTTTTTCACCAATATTTTCCTATACTTAAAACAGAAAATGCCCACCGCAAGTCACGGAAGGCATGGTTGAAAACAGAGGGACGGCCCCCTGGTGTGGGTTTATCACCTTCCGTCTCGGGTCAAAAGTTGACTCCAAGCGGTATGTCAACAGCATAGCAGATCCGAATATACGGCTCCGGTACAGGTCCCGGGCTGTTCGCAGCTGCTGCGCAGAAAGGAGCCTGATCAAGCGATCAGCCCCGATTTAAAAGCGTTTACGGTATATCATGCGGCGGTTTCACTTGTCCACAAACTTTTCATGAGGGCAAAATCGAAGACGGTTGCCACCAGGAGCGCCTACCTCTGGTGGTGGCTAACCTTCTTCTCGGCTTATGAGCCGTTTTCCATCAGTATAAGCCAGCCCGCGCCGCTGCCCCAAGTCCCAGTATTCGCGGATTCCGCCGAGGTAAACCAGCGGATCGAAGCTTCGGGTGTCGATCTGATCCTCTTCGGCAAAGGCGCTCTCAACCGCATGAACCTGCAGGATTTCGCCAAGCAGCAGGCGATAGTCGCCGATTTCGATTTCCTGGCTGAGGCGACACTCGAGATTGAGGGGTGATTCAGCCAGAAGCGGAACCTGCAACTCCTGTGCAGGCTCAAGGTTGAGGCCGGCGGTGGTGAGCTTATCTTCATTGCGTCCGCTGCGAATGCCACAGTAGTCGGCCTCAACGGCCAGTGACGCCGGCACCATATTGACGACAAATTCCTTGCTGGCAAGAATATTTGCATAGGTCTGGCGGCCTTTGTTCAGCGAAATCGCCATCGTCGGCGGAGTCTTACTGACAATTCCTGCCCAGGATGCGGTCATCAGATTGACCTGGCCGGCGGAATTAAGGCTGGTGACAATGGTGGTTGGTTGAGGGAAAAATGTGACACATGGGCCGAGCTGTCGTTTGCGCATTGAGTGCGTCCTTTGCGAGCGTTTCTGGCATTGCGAAGGGCGGGGCTGATTGCCCCAACCATAAAATAAATATCAGTTATCCGCTGAGCAGACTATCCAGAGAGCGCAGCATAACAGTAAAGGGATGAAAATTACCTGGAGCCTCACGGAGCAGATTATCGCGTAATTCCTCAAACGTGCGTATCTTCTGCCGGCGCTTGTTAAAAAAGCGCATCGGCTCCTCCGGTGATTCATTGGCCGCCTGTTGAACCAGGCGCACCATGACTGAGTGGAGCGAGCCGAGAAGCGACTCCCGCGCCCGGCGGTCCCAGCTGTCGCGCACGGGGACTTTTTCCAGACTGGCGATCAGCTCCGTCGAAGAAATTCGTGTCTGCACCAAAACGTTTAAACGCGCCAGGTTTTCCAGGGGCAGACCAGATTCCTGCAGCATGCAGACCAGAGGCATAAAATCGATCAGATAATCGAGGGCGGCAAACTTCAAGGCCATAGCCTTGTCGAGCCCGGCCTCATGCAGACGACCACGCTGCTCTTCACAGATGCGCCATTCGCTGGCCGACAGCACCTTCGGTAGAATCGCCGCATACTCGGCCAGCTGAGCATTGATCCGTTTAAGGGCGGCCTCCTCCACCGGCAGTTCGTTGCCATTATTGAGGGTAAACAGGCAGAAAGAGCGCAGCACCCCTTCAAGCTTAAGAATCAGCTCATATTGCTGCCCGGCCGGCATCTGATTGTCTAAAGCAAATATCGCCTGCCGCAGCTGATGCCCATCGAGCAGACTGTCATAGACAAGGTAGGCGTTCGCCACATCAACCTGACTCTGTCCCGTCAGCCGGCTGAGGGTCTGGCAGAAGGTGCTGCCGGCCTGATCGATCACCCGATTGGTCAGCATGGTTGCGGTGATCTCTTTGGCCAGCGGGTGTTCGGGAAGCAGGTCACGGTAGCGCTCCACAACCTCTCCAGGGAAATAATCGAGCAGCAGCTGAGTCACCACCCGATTTTCCGGCAGTTCGCTCTCCAGCAAGGCGCGGTAAAGGAACATCTTGCTGTAGGCCAGCAGAATGGAGAGCTCCGGCCGTAACAACTTGTTCGGTTGCCGTCCGGCGACATCTTTGCGGCTGGGCAGAAATTCGTCGCGGCGATCGAGCAGGCCGGAGCGCCCGAGGCGATCCATCAGTTCCAGATAGGGTTCGACATCGGACAGGCAACGAATTTCATCCAGGGAGATCGACAGTGTCTGGGTGTAATTGTTGGCCAGGACATCCTGACAGACCGTCTCCTCGATCTCCTCCAGCAGCTGATACCCCTGCTGCATATTCTGCAGCCGGCCTTTCTGCAACAGGAGTTTTAACAGAATTTTCAGGTTCACTTCATGGTCAGAGCTGTCAACCCCGGCGGAGTTATCAATAGCGTCGGTGTTGAGGCGGCCACCCAATTTGGCGTATTCGATCCTTGCCAACTGGGTCATACCCAGATTGCCCCCCTCGCCGACCACTTTGGCCTGCAATTGCGGGGCATCGACCCGGACCGCATCGTTGGCCCGGTCGCCGGCATCTTCATGCTTTTCGGAGCTCGCTTTGACGTAGGTTCCGATACCGCCATTCCAAAGCAGATCAACCTGAGCCTTGAGAAGCAATTGAATCAGGGTTGGTACATCGACCGACTTGGGGCGCACTCCGAGCCAGTCGGCGACCTCTTTACTCAGAGGTATCTCCTTGGCCTGGCGGGAAAAGACCCCACCGCCGCTGGAAATGAGCTGCGGGTTATAATCGGTCCAGGAGGAGCGGGGCAGATTGAACAGTCGCTGGCGCTCCAGATAGGAGGCTTCCGGATCGGGGCTCGGGTCGAGGAAGATGTGCAGATGATTGAATGCCGCCAGCAACTTGATTTTGCGCGACAGCAGCATGCCGTTACCGAACACATCACCGCTCATATCGCCGATACCGACGACGGTAAACGGCTGGCTCTGGGTGTCATGCCCCATCTCCCGGAACAGGCGCTTGACGCTCTCCCAGGCCCCTCGCGCAGTGATCCCTAATTTTTTATGATCATAACCGTGCGAGCCGCCGCTGGCGAAGGCATCCCCCAGCCAGAAATTATAGGATTCGCTGACGGCATTCGCGGTATCGGGAAGATGGGCGGTCCCTTTGTCGGCCGCCACCACCAGATAGGGATCACAATCATCATAAGCGATGACCCCCTCGGGCCGGACAATCTCATCTTCAATACGGTTATCGGTCAGATCGAGCAGACCGCGCATCAGGGTCTGATAGGCCTCCTTGACCATTTCGCCCATTTTTTCCCGGTCGGGGCTGTTGCGCTTGGTGACAAAGCCCCCTTTCGAACCGACCGGAACGATGACGGCGTTTTTGGTCATCTGCGCCTTGACCAGGCCGAGGACTTCGGTACGGAAATCGTCGGGTCGGTCGGACCAGCGGATGCCGCCCCGGGCCACCTTGCCGCCCCGCAGATGGATGCCTTCCATTTGCGCCGAATGAACATAGACCTCATAAAGCGGCCGCGGCGCCGGCATGTCGATGACCCCGAGAGAACTGACCTTGAAGGAAAGGAAATAATCCTCCTGCTCGCAGCGCAGGAAGAAATTGGTTCTCACCGTCGAATCGATCAGATTGAACAGGGTACGTAAAATCCGGTCTTCATTACTGTCGGTGACCTCTTCGAGGGCGGCGACCAGCCCCTGACGAATCGGCGAGAGCACCTCGATTTCACGGGTGATCGGATCGGCCCACTCCGGCGCGGGTTTAAAGCGCCCCTCAAAATACCGGTAGAGCAGCAGCGCAACCTTGGCATTATTGATCAGAGCAAAAGCAACCCGCTTTTTCGTGAAAGGTGCACCAAGCTGGAAATAATAATTGCGATAGCCGCGGAAAACATCGATCTGCCGCCAGCTGAGACCGGTTATCGGCAGCAGACGGTGCAGAAAGTCATTCTCCACTGTTCTGTTCTTCAAGGCCTGAAGGGCCTCCAGCAGCAGAGAGCGGACGTCCTTGAACTCATCGGCGCTGATGGTCTTCGGCCGGATGGCAAAACTCTTGATGTAAACCTGTCTGGTCGAAACAGCGAGGCTGAAGTCGACCTCTTCAATGACATACAGGTCAAGATTTTCCAGAAACGGCATCAGGTCGTTCAGATAGCTTTCGCGCAAGCTGTAATACTGCAGGCGGTAGAAATCGTCCCGTTGATGGAAAGGCCCCCAGATATCGAACAGGTCCTGTTTTTCCCGCAGCAGCTGCTCAACATTACGGACATCGCGGACGGCAAACCTGGGATGCGTTCGCGCGCGGTAATCACGGGTAAAGGCCTGAATATAGCGCTCCCAGATATCGAAGGAGTCGGCGGCAAAGTTCTTTTCCAGAAGATCGCGAAACTTCAATTTCCAGGGCAAAGCCAGCCTGGTCAAGCCTTGTTCGAGTTGCAGCAGTTCAATATGCACAGCCTTCTGCTTAATGCGCAGGTTGACATGCAGGCTCAGATAGTCGGATGACAGATGGATCAGCCGTGATTCGACCGAGATCGCGCGAAAATAGCGGCGCAGGTAGGTCTCCACCCGGGCGAGATGGTCCGGGTTGTAATAGTCTTTGGGCATGATCAACAGCAGGGTCAAACTGTGATCCGACATGCTCGGGGCAACGACGACCTTGACCCCGGCCTGACGATGCAGCTGGGTGAAAGAACGCATCATCCGGCGCAGCTCATCATCCCCCATCAA
>CAMYNR010000132.1 GCA_947259715.1 uncultured Desulfuromonadales bacterium | reverse complement strand
GCAATCTTAAATATCGCCCGCGCCGGCGACAATATCGTTGCCAGCAGCTGCCTTTATGGCGGCACCTACAACCTGTTCAATCACACCTTTAAGCGGATGGGCATCAGCGTCAAATTTGTCGACAGCTCCAATCCGGAGAATGTCGCGGCAGCCATCGACGCCGACACCAAAGCAGTGTTCCTCGAATCGATCGGTAATCCGCAGAACAATATCGATGACTTTGCCGCAATCGCCACAATCGCTCACGACAACGGCCTGCCGCTGATCGTCGACAACACTGTGACCACCCCGGTCCTCTTCAAACCGATCGAACATGGCGCTGATATTGTCTGTTATTCGCTCACCAAGTTTATCGGCGGACATGGCACCAGCATCGGCGGCGCCGTGGTTGACAGCGGCAATTTCGACTGGTCGAGCGGCCGGTTTGACGAATTCACCAGCCCTGACCCCAGCTATCACGGTCTGGTCTATCACGAAGCTCTCGGCAATTTGGCCTACATCCTGAAAATGCGTATCACCCTGCTGCGCGATATGGGCCCCTGCCTCTCCCCCTTCAACGCCTTTCAGTTCCTCCAGGGGCTGGAAACGCTGCATGTCCGCATGCCGCGACACTGTGAGAATGCTCTGCAGGTGGCGAAATATCTGGAGCAGAACGAACTGGTCAGCTGGGTCAACTACCCGGGCCTGAAAAGCCATCGGGATTATGATAAAGGCCAGAAATATCTGCCAAAAGGTCAGGGCGCGATCCTTGGCTTTGAAATCAAGGCTGGTAAAGAGGCGGGTGAAAAGTTTATCGACAGCGTGAAACTGGCCAGTCACCTGGCCAATATCGGCGACGCCAAAACGTTGGTGATTCAGCCCGCCTCGACCACCCACCAGCAGCTGACCGAGGAACAGCAGCGAGCTGCCGGGGTCACCCCGGGAATGATCCGCGTTTCGGTCGGGATCGAGGATGTTGAGGATATCATTGCCGACCTGGATCAGGCCTTGAAAGCCGCACACAGCTGATCATCGGCCACCTCGAACCGACTGACCTGAAAACGGCGGGGATGCCCGCCGTTTCCTTTTGCCTGCCGCAAACCTTCGTGATATAGTCCCGCGCCATGCAGAACGAACAACCTTTTCATATCGTTTTGATCGAACCGGAGATTCCGCCCAACACCGGCAATATCGGCCGGCTTTGCGCCGCGACGGGTACCCACCTGCACCTGGTCGGCAAGCTCGGCTTCTCCCTTGACGACAAGCACCTCAAGCGCGCCGGGCTCGACTATTGGCCCGAGGTGAAACTTCACCGCTGGGATTCGCTGCCAGAAGTGCAGGCCCAATTTCCCCAGGCGCGGTTCTGGTATACCTCGAAAAAGGCCAGCCGAAGCTACACCAAGGCCGATTTCAAGCCGGGCGACTTTCTCGTCTTCGGCAAGGAAACCCTCGGATTGCCGGAAGAGCTACTTGCCGAAGAGCAGGATTACGCCCTGCGAATTCCGATCTTTTCTCCGGCGGTGCGCAGCCTGAATCTGGCGAACTCAGCGGCGATTCTGCTCTATGAGGCGTTAAGGCAAAACCAGCGGCTTGATTGATTGCCAAACCAGCAACGGCCAGTTCAAAAGAACTGGCCGTTGCTGATTCTACCCTTGATTTGTCTGCCTAAATCATTCCCAGCAACTTGCTGCTGCGCTCCAGGAAGGCGGCCATGCGCTCCTTGCTGATCGCCTGATGGGAGAGCATCGCCAGATCATAAATCTGCTCGATCAGCAGGCCTGCAGTTTCCTTGTTGCCAGTATCCTGCAGCTTCAATACCTTCTCAACCGCTGGACTGGCGGTGTTGACCAGCAGAGTATGATCGGCGAACAGGTCGGGCATCTCCCCCTGCCCCATCATGTGGGTCATCTCCTTGAAGCGCCGCTGCTGCTCGTTGAGCAGAATAACCCCCGGAACCGAATCATCTTTCAGGGACTCCAGGCGAATGGTCAGGCCCTTGATCTCCAGCTCTTCCTTGAAGACCTCTTCAATCCGCTCGTCACGGGTCCTGTTATCGCTGTCGACCAGCTTCGAATCGGCATCCTGCTCGATCAGGTTCTCCGTGATATCCGAATCGACCCGCTCGAACTTGAGGTCAGTGTTCTTCGATTCAAGGAACTGGATGAAATGATTATCGATCATCGCGTCCAGAATCAATGCCTCCATGCCCTGAGACTTGAACATTTTCAGGTAGGTGGCCTGGATCCCCTCATCGTTCGCGTAGTAGACCTTGTTCTCATGCTTCTCTTTGGCCCGCTCAAGGTAGTCGGGCAAGGTGGTATATTTTTCTTCTCCGGTCGAGCGGTAGATGACCTGATCCTTGACCTTTTCGTAGAATTTATCCTCGCGCATCATGCCGTACTTGACGAAGGTGTGAATGTCCTCCCAAATCGGCTCAAAGACCTCCCGGTCCTTCTTCGCCAGCTCGACCACTTTGGCCGCAACCCGGCCGCTGAT
>CAMYNR010000131.1 GCA_947259715.1 uncultured Desulfuromonadales bacterium | reverse complement strand
GAATTTCCCGCCGCGAGCAGCTGCAGGAAAATACCTGGCGCTGCTCGCAGAGCTGCTCGACCACCTCTTGATAACGCTGGCTGCGCCGGCTCTGATAAAGCACCTCGGCATCCCATTCAAACCCAAGCTGCTCCAGCAGGCGCAACATGTCTTCCGCGGAGCCGGGAACCACCCGCGGAGGATCTAGATCCTCGACCCGCACCAGCCAGCGGCCACCGCAGCTGCGCGCCATGAGGTAGCTTCCCAGGGCGGCCAGCAATGAACCGAAATGCAATGGCCCGGTCGGGCTGGGAGCAAAGCGCCCGACCGGCAATCTATCTGGCAGAGATGGCGACATTCAGGATAATCCTCCAGCAGTTTGAGCAACCCCCAAATCATGCGGTGGACAAGCAGGACTGTCAAGACCCTGGTCGACATCATATTATTGACATAACAAATAGTTCAGTGTATTGCTTACTTTGCAAGTTAACTATCTCGGAGGACAATGTGGTCATAACTCGAGCAACAGAATATGCAATCCGTACGGTGATCTTTCTCGCCCAGCAGCCCAAGGACGAAATCGTTCTGAAAAAAGACATCTGTCGCACCCAGGATGTCACTCCGGCATTTTTAACCAAGATCCTGCAGCCGCTGATCAAGAATGGTATTGTCAGTTCCCAACGCGGCGTTGGTGGCGGTTTTCTGCTGGCCAAGGACCCTGATCAGATCACCCTGCTCGACATCCTCCAGGCGGAGGAAGGCCCGTTGAAACTCAACCATTGTCTGGTTGACAACGACAGCTGCCAACGTGAAGAGCACTGCTCTGCCCATGAGGTCTGGAGCGAAGTTCAAAGCGAAATGGTCAAAGTTTTAAAACGCTACAGCGTTGCCGAGCTGGTTCTCCGTGAAAAGCAGAAACTGAGCAGCATCAGTGGCGGCTGAAAAAATCTTCTTTACGATACAGCAAGGCCGGCAAATAAACTCTTGCCGGCCTTGCTGTATCGCCCAATAAAAAATACCCTGGAGACCAGGAGGGATAAGGTCATCCAGGGTAAAGCAGGAGGCTGCCACTGCCTCCTGTAAACGTTCAACCTTTGTTGCCAGTTTACCCCTCAACAACAGCCTGTCAAACGTCGATCCCATTAATTTCTACTTATATTGCCCAGAAGACCTATTTTAAATTCTCTTCCGGGTAGGCATTGATATTGTGCACGCTCAAATCCGGCCCGGCAAACTCCTGCTCCTCATCCAACCGGAAGCCAAAAACCAGATCGATCGCCTTGTAAACCAAAAAGCCGGTAGCCAAAGCGTACCCAACCGCCAGCAGACTTCCCGCCAGCTGGGCCATAAAGGAGACACCGCCCAAGCCGCCCAGGCTGGTTGAGCCAAAAATCCCGGCAGCAATACCGCCCCAGGTTCCAACCACCCCATGCAGTGGCCAGACACCGAGCACATCGTCAATTTGCCATTTTTCCTGCTCCACCTGGAAACCATAGACAAAGATCAATGAACCGAGACCACCAATAAAGAATGCCCCAATCGGATGGACCAAGTCGGATCCGGCGCAAATGGCGATCAATCCGGCCAGCGCGCCGTTGTGAACGAACCCCGGGTCATTCCTGCTGGCGATCAGGGCAAAGAGGACGCCACCGACCATCGCCAGCAGCGAATTGACCGCAACCAGGCCGGAGATCCCATCCAGAGACTGGGCACTCATCACATTGAAGCCGAACCAGCCAACCGCCAGAATCCAACTGCCCAGGGCTAAAAAGGGGATATTACTGATCGGGATAGCTTGGCTGCGCCCCCGCACAAAACGCCCCATTCGTGGGCCCAGGATTAAAACTGCCGGCAACGCCAACCAGCCACCAATCGAATGAACCACCACGCTGCCGGCGAAGTCGTGAAACTGCGCTCCGAAGGTCGCGGCAAAGAATCCCTGCAGGCCGGCACTGTTCTGCCCCCAGATCAGCGATTCAAAGATCGGGTAGGAAATTCCAGCAAAGATTGCCCCGGCGATCACCTGCGGCCAGAACTTGGCTCGTTCGGCAATCCCACCGGAAATGATCGCCGGGATACAGGCGGCAAAACAGAGCAGGAAAAAGAACCGCACCAGCTCGTAGCCCTGGTTGCTCCCCATCAGTTCAGAGGCGGGCAGCAGAAAATGCACCCCGTAGGAGATCGGATAACCGATTAAAAAATAGACAACTGTCGAAACCGCCCAGTCGGAAAGGATTTTCACAAAGGCATTGACCTGGCTCTTCTGGCGAACCGTGCCAACTTCCAGAAAGGCAAAACCGGCGTGCATGGCGAAGACCATGACCGCACCAAGCAACAAAAAAAGAACATCCCCACCGCGTTGCAGGGCAACAATCGATGCTTCCATCGCAAAGACCTCCTCGTCTTAAAGTCTGTCAGCAGCGCACAACATTGTCCGCTGGAGGTGGCAGGCATTCAATTGCCATGCCGTTTGTAGCGGGCCGGTAATAACGGGCTTTTCATCAGGCGCAACCGCAGGTATGCCTAATTATTAACCAGGCCTGCCTAAAAACAGGTCAGCACTGACAAGTTTCCAGGGAAAATTGAACAACACGGAAACCGCTGCTTGCATGTTCCCTGCGAACATTATACAATTCCAAGATTGTAGTTTTTAATAATTCCGCACCCATGATTTCTTGCTGGCAAAGGGAATTCAATGTTGAACAGTCTCAGCATCCGCTGGAAAATCCTCGCCGGCCTTCTGGCCCTGGCGATCATACCGATGCTTCTCCTCAGCTACCTGTTCAGTAACATGGCCAGCGGCCAGGTGCGCGAGCAGATGGACCTGATGGCCGATCAGGCAGGCCGCTTCATCATGCAGAATGCCACCCAGACCGAAACGATGCTGATGGAAGACCTTGAGTTGATGGCCAAGGACTCTGACCTCTTGAACGCGGTCTACTTCACGCAAATGACCGGCGACTTTGAGCAGCTGCAGAAGATCATGCAAACCTATCGCAGCCAATTCGGCTTCGACCGACTGAAAATAATCCACGTTGACGGACACACCCACAGCCTCTACCCGGAGCAGACCCCCGGGCTGATCGACGAAAAGCCGGCCCCAGGGGACTTACCGGAGCTGGCCAGCAACGGCAGCAGTAAGCTGGTCACCAGCCAACAGCGCCTGTTCATCAGAGGGTCGGTTCCGCTACAGCTGCAGACCAGCCTGGTCGGCAACCTGGTCGCCGAGCTGGACATCGACGAAAAGATGGCGATGCAGTTTCGCATGATGACGGAGGCGGAGATTGCTTTTCACGATGGCAAAAATGTCGTTGCCAGCAGCCTGCCCGATCTGAAAATCGTCAATCTGGAAGCCCTGCTGGTGGAAGATGCTGTGGTCATGGACCTGCGGGAGCGCTCCCACATTGTTTATAATTATCCCCTCGATCATCAGGCTGCCGGGGTCCTCCTGGCACTGGATCGTTCAGCGGTGCAACACGCTGGTGTGATCATCTCCCGCGGCATCGCCAAGCCCCTCAACTCAGTCGTCCAGAACCTGCGGGAAATCGCCGAAGGGGAAGCCGACCTGACCCGTACCCTGAAGGTCACCTCGAGGGACGAAGTCGGTCAGCTTGCCAGCAGCTTCAACAGCTTTGTCGGTCGCCTCGGGAGCATGGTGGAGCGAACCAGGGAAACCGCCGGCAACCTCTCTAACGCTACCCAGGCGATAAGCAGCCGCTTCAGCGCTGTGCGCAACAGTGCCACCGAGCAAACCCGCTCTCTGGAAATTTCCCATCGCAGCATGACCGAAATCGGCAAGAGCACCGGCGAAGTGGCAGATAACGTCTCCAACCTGGTCGCTTCTGTGCAGCAGAGCGCCGCGGCCACCCACGAACTTGAATCAACCACCTTCAGCATTTCTGAACAGATGGAAAACCTGTTTGGTATTATCAGTGACATTTCCAGTTCGATCCACCAGCTCTCCTCCTCCAATGAACAGGTCGACGGAAATATTGTCGAGCTGTCGAACAGCGCCCGCGAAACCTCGTATTCAGCAGAGCAGCTGGAAGCGGCGACGAACGCGATTGAGCAAAGTGCCGAGCAGACCAGCCAGCTGGCCCAGCAGGCGGCCAGCCAGGCCCTGGAAGGAAAGGCGGCAGTTCAGGACACCATCCGCGGTATCAGCGGCCTGCAGCAACTGATCGAACAGGCGCACCTGTCGATTCAGGAGCTGGGAGAGCGCTCCGACGCAATCGGCAACATCATCAATGTCATCGCCGAGGTCGCCGATCAGACCAACCTACTGGCCCTGAACGCGGCAATCATCGCTGCCCAGGCCGGTGAGCATGGTCAGGGGTTTGCCGTGGTCGCGGAAGAGATCCGCGACCTGGCGGAGCGGACTTCGGTTTCGACCAAGGAGATCGCTGAAATCATCGAAAATCTGCAGGAGGGGACCCAAACCGCCATCACCACCATTGAAGCCGGCAGCGTCCGCGCCCAGCAGGAGGTTGCCCGCTCGCATGCCGCGGGGGAAGCCCTGGAAAAACTGCACAGCAGCTCGCTGACCTCCACCGAACAGATTACCGGCATCGCCCAACAGACACAGAAGCAATCGGAAGAGAATCGAAAAATCACCCAGGCGGTGCTTGGCATCACCAGCATGCTGGAACAGATTTCCACCTCCATCAGCCAGCAGACCGCCAGCACCCGCAATCTCTCCAATGCCGCCGAGTCGATGAAAAACATTGCCGCGCGGGTGAAAAACAGCACCTCCGAACAGCGCCGCGGCAGCCAGCAGATCGCCCAGAGCATGGAACATATCCAGCAGATGATCGAGCTGATCGACAGCGCCACGCGCGAGCAGAGTCAGCGCAGCCTGCAGGTCGTGGAGGCGGTCGCGATGGTGCGTCAGATCGCTGAAGAGAATGCCGACCAGGCCG
Source organism: uncultured Desulfuromonadales bacterium (assembly GCA_947259715.1). Classification (GTDB taxonomy): domain Bacteria; phylum Desulfobacterota; class Desulfuromonadia; order Desulfuromonadales; family Geopsychrobacteraceae; genus Malonomonas. The sequence goes on along the minus strand of CAMYNR010000131.1, from coordinate 17,830 downwards.
CCGACATGGACGCCGTGGTTGAAGAGCTTTCCGAACAGGCCAACGACCTGCAGGCAGAAATGGGCGCATTTAAGGTTTAGTTGAAGTTCAAGCCGGCGGCAAGAGTTCCGATTGACAAGCCCGGAATGGATAAGCTACAGTCGCCCGCAGCAAAAGAAATAAGTACCAACGTCTTTATCCAGAGTGGTGGAGGGAGAAGGCCCTGCGAAGCCACGGCAACCGCATGCAGCTGCAACTTGCTGTTTGATACGGTGCCAATTCCTGCCCTGTCGCCGTCTTCGGCACCGGGACAGATGAGGACGGAGCCCGCGATACCGCTGCATTGACGTATCCCTTCGGCCCCTTCCCATCTGCATATGGGAATGGGCCTTTTTCGTTTTCCAGCACGAAAACGGGAGCACACTTGAACGCTTCAGTCGGTCTCGTCACAACCGAATATGCCCACTTCGACGTCGAAATGCGGCTGGAGAGCGGCCGCTTGCTCGGCCCCTTGACCTTGGCCTACGAAAGCTACGGCCAGCTGAATGAGACGGCCAGCAATGTCATTCTGGTCACCCATGCCTGGACCGGCGATGCTCACGCTGCCGGGCGCCATGGCGAAGAGGATCGCAAGCCGGGCTGGTGGGACAACATGATCGGGCCCGGCAAGGTCCTCGACACCGACCGTTTTTTCGTCCTCTGCAGCAATGTCATCGGCTCCTGCAAAGGCTCTACCGGGCCGACCAGCGAGAATCCCAAAACCGGCCGCCCCTATCGATTAAGCTTCCCGGTGGTCATGGTCCGCGACATGGTGCGCGCCCAGAAACTGCTGCTTGACCACCTGGGGATTCCTTCACTGCTTGCTGTTGTCGGCGGTTCCATGGGTGCCATGCAGGCCTTGGAGTGGGGGATCCACTACCCACAGATGGTCCGCTCGATCATACCGATCGCCGGCACTGGCCGGACCTCGCCGATGGCAATCGCCTTAAACGCCCTGGCCCGTCAGTCAATCTACAACGACCCGCTATGGAAAAAAGGCAATTACCGGCCGGAACACCCGCCGGCGGATGGCTTCGCCCTGGCTCGTGCGGTGGGGCACATTTCCTTCTTATCCGACGCCTCGATGCAATTGAAGTTTAATCGGCGCTTTTCGGTGCGCGACGGCATGTTTGACTTTTTCGGCAAGTTTGAAATCGAGCGCTATCTCGACTACAACGGTGGGAACTTTGTCGATCGCTTCGACACCAATTCTTTTCTTTATCTGGCGAAAGCCCTCGATCTTTATGATGTGGCCTGGAACTTCGACTCTTTGAGCGAGGCCCTCGACCGTCTGGACTGCCCTTCGCTCTGGTTTGCCTTCAGCTCCGACTGGCTGTACACGCCTTCACAGACCGAAGAGGTGGTCGATGAATTACAGCGATTGAACAAGGCGGTCAGCTACCACCTCATCCAGTCAGATTACGGCCACGATTCGTTTTTGGTAGAACCGGAAAAATTTATTCCAATCCTGAAAGAATTTCTCGAAGAACAGGCCAGCCGTTAGTCCGCTCAGAAGATAAGCCAGACAGAGGTAGGGTCCTGAAGAAACAATGGCGATGCGCCGGTGGGGGGTCTAGCCGGTTTTCTTACCGAACAGATCGAGCTGCTGAAAACGATGCTGCTCCGACTTGAAAGGTCGCGCTTGAAAACGCGGACAGTCCAGCATCAGCATGGCATCGGTCTGCTTGCACTGCCGCACACAGCGGGCGCAGAGTTTGTTGGTGGGCAACGTTTTTTTATCCACAGGTGAAGTTCCTTTCAAGGTCCCTAGCATACTGCAGACCAGGCCCGACTGACAAGTCAAGGCGCAATCAATTGTTGTCTCCTCGACATTCAAAATGCTAAATTATTAAACTAATCTTGGAATTGCGCTTTCTGCGGGCGGACAATGACGACTTCGAATCTGGACATCACCATCCTCGGCTCCGGCACCAGCACCGGCATTCCGGTGGTCGGCTGCGACTGCACCGTCTGCCGCTCAACCGATCCGCGCAATAAGCGCACCCGCTGCAGCGCCTTGATCAGCTATGCCGGGCACAATATTCTCATCGACACCTCCACCGACCTGCGCCTGCAGGCATTACGGGAAGATATCCGCCATATCGACGCGGTGCTTTACACCCATAGCCACGCCGATCACCTGCATGGCATCGATGACCTGCGCGGATTCAACCTGCGCAGCAAGGAACCGATCCCCCTCTACGGTTCGGCGCGAACCCTGGAACGGGTGCGCGACAACTTCAACTATATTTTTGATGACATCGAGAACCCCGGCTACATTCCCAGGCTCGCACTGCACCCGGTGGCAACCAGCTTCAAGCTGTTCGGCCTGAACATCCTGCCGATACCGTTGATGCACGGACGGATGCCGGTCACCGGCTATCGCCTCGGAAACTTCGCCTACCTGACCGACTGCAATGAAATTCCCGACAGCTCCTTTGCGCTGCTCACAGACCTCGATCTGCTGGTCCTCGACGGGCTGCGCTTCAAGCCCCACAACACCCATTTCAATATCCCCCAGGCGATCGCGATTGCGGAAAAGATCGGCGCCCGAAAAACCCTGCTCACCCACCTCAGCCATGAAGTCGACCATCCGCGCCACGATCCGCAACTGCCACAGGACATTAACTTTGCCTACGATGGTCAACGCCTGAGTCTGCCCAAGCCAGACCCGAACGGGGCGAATTTATTTTGACAGAATTCGACAAAAAGCCGTTCCTCTGTAAACTTAACAAGGAAAACGGGCCGCCACCGTCTGCTGCACGCCGACTTGCGGTTGGTGCCCGGTCACGATAGGAATAATCTACACTTTAATTGCCAGCTGACTGCTTTTCGGGGGAGCTTCATGACAGACGTCAACCGCAACCAGATTCGCAACTTCGGCATCATTTCCCACATTGACGCCGGAAAAACCACCGTCTCAGAACGCATCCTGTTTTATACCGGCGAAATCCATAGAATGGGAGAAGTCCATGACGGGATGGCGGTCATGGACTGGATGGAGCAGGAACAGGAGCGCGGAATCACCATCACTGCGACAGCCACCTGCTGCCACTGGAACGAATTCACCTTTAACTTGATCGACACCCCCGGCCACATCGATTTCACCATCGAAGTGGAGCGCTCGCTGCGCGCCCTGGACGGGGCGGTGGCAATCTTCAGCGCCGTCGAAGGGGTCCAGCCGCAGAGCGAATCGGTCTGGCGGCAGGCCGATCGCTACCGGGTGCCACGAATCTGCCTGATCAATAAAATGGATCGGGTCGGCGCAGACCACCGGCAGGTACTGATCAGCATGATCGAAAAACTGCACGCCAAGCCGTTGCTGCTACAACTGCCGATCGGCAGCGAGGACAGCTTCTCCGGAGTTGTCGACTTGATCGATGAAAAGGCCCTGCTGTTCAGCGAAGAGGATCAGGGCCGCACCCTGCAGACCAGCGAGATTCCCCAGGAGTTGCAGGACGATGCGAAAAAATCCCGCGAACGCATCATCGAAGCGGCGGCCGACTATGATGACAACATTCTCAGCGACTTTCTTGAAGGGCGGCCGATTAGCGGCGAACGGCTGCTTCCGGCCCTGCGCCAGGGTGTCCTTAACTGCCAGATCGCGCCGGTGCTGCTCGGCTCAGCCCTGCGCAACAAAGGAATTCAACCTTTGCTTGACGCGATCTGCAGCCTGCTCCCTTCCCCCCTGGAAATCCCGCCGTCTGAGGCGACCCGGCTCGACAACCAGCAACAGCTGCTGATCGAGACCGACGCCAAAGGTCCACTCTGCGCCCTGGCGTTCAAGGTCCTGGCCGATGAAGGGCGCAAGCTCACCTATCTGCGCCTCTACTCCGGTAGCCTGAAACCGAGCGATACGGTGTTCAACAGCCGCACCGGCAAAGAAGAGAAGGTCGCTCGACTGTTCCGCATGCATTCCCACAAGCGGGAACGGATCGATCATGCCATCGCCGGTGATATCGTCACCGCCACCGGGCTTAAAAGCGTGCTGACCGGCGACACCATCAGCAAAGGCGATCTGCCGCTGCAGTTGGCCGGGCTGGAATATCCGGAACCGGTGGTCTCCATCGCCGTGGAACCGAAGACTGTCGATGACCGCGATAAGCTGCCGCCGGCCCTGGAAAAGCTGCAGTGGGAAGATCCGACCTTTCTGGTCAAGGAAGATCCGGAGACCGGCCAGACCCTGCTGACCGGCATGGGAGAATTGCACCTGGAAGTTGTCGTCCAAAGGCTGCAGAGCGATTTTGGCGTGGCCACCCAGACCGGCCGGCCGCAGGTGGTTTTCCGCGAAACCCTGACCCGCGAAGCGACCCGGCATGAAGTCTTTGAACGGGAGATCGAGGGCAGACAGCACTACGCTGACGTCACCTTGACCCTGACCCCCAAGCCACGAAAAAGCGGGCTGGAGATTATTCTTCCCGAGAGCGTTCTCGAACCCTGGCCAGAAGAGCATAGCAGCCTGCTGCGGCAGCAGATCGCCGCCGCCTGTCAATCGGGACCGACCGCCGGCTATCCGCTCACCGACCTGCAGATAACCCTGGCGGCTGCGCCCTACGACGCTGGCAAGACCACCGAGCTGGGTATTTCAGCCGCCATCAGTCGGGCCATTTCCCAGGCCCTGCGGGCTGGCAGGCCGACCCTGCTGGAACCGCTGATGTCGCTGGAGCTGACCGCCCCGGCCGATTACACCGGTCGGGTCATGGGCAGCCTGCAGCAAAAGCGGGGCCAGGTCGAAGGGATCACCACAAAGCCTGGACAGGACGTCATCCGCGCAACCGTTCCGCTGTTGGAGATGTTCGGCTACATGACCGAATTACGCAGCGCGACCAAAGGGCAAGGCAGCTTCACCATGGAATTTTCCCATTTCGACCAGGCACCGGCGGAGATTCTGCAAAAATTCGGTCTGAAATAACGCCCCTTTAAGCCGCACAGTGTTCCCGGCCGGTTTTGCGCAGGTAGTATTCGTAATCCCCCTCATAGGCGATCATCGCCCCATGGTCGATTTCAAAGACCCGGCCGACCAGGCTGCGGAGAAAATGCCGATCGTGGCTGACCAGCAGAACGGTTCCGGAAAACTTCTGCAACGCCTCCAACAGCACTTCGCGCGACTGGATATCCAGATGGTTGGTCGGCTCATCAAGGATCAACAGATTCAAGGGCCGGCCCAGCAGGGTCGCCAGCACCAGACGGGACTTTTCGCCGCCGGAGAGCTTGTCGACCCGCTTGTCGACATCATCCCCCTGAAACAGAAAAGCGGCGCAGAGGTTGCGCAGTACGCCAACGGTCTGCTGTGGCAATGCCTCCTGGACGGTTTCGAAGACACTTTTTTTCGGATCGAGCAGCTCCATTGAATGCTGGCTGAAATATCCCAGCTGGACGTTGGCGCCGATGGTGGCGGTGCCACTTGATGGCTCTGTCTGGCCGGCCAGGATTTTCAGGAAGGTCGATTTACCGGCGCCGTTGATTCCAACCACCGCAATCTTTTCACCCCGCTGGACCAGTCCCGACACTCCGGAAAAGACCTGTTTTTCACCGCCGGTGACCAGCGGCCAGCTTTTCCCCAGAGCGTCAATGGCGATGACATCATCGCCGCTGCGCGGTGGCTCGGAAAATTCAAAGCGAACCACCTTCTGCTCCGGGGGCAGTTCGATCCGCTCAATCTTTTCCAACTTTTTCACCCGCGACTGCACCTGGGCGGCATGCGATGCCCGGGCGGCGAAGCGGGCGATGAACTCTTCTTCTTTGGCCAGCATCTCCTGCTGACGTCTGAAACTGGCCAGCAACTGTTCACGACGGACCTCCCGCTCGCGCAGATAAAAATCGTAGTTTCCCCCGTAACTGGTGATGGTGCCGGCGGCGACCTCGACGATCCGATCGACCAGCCGGTTCATGAAATCGCGGTCGTGACTGGTCATCACCAGCGCCCCCTGGAAGTCTTCCGCCAACCAGTTTTCCAGCCAGATGATCGATTCCACATCCAGGTGGTTGGTCGGCTCATCAAGCAGCAGCACATCGGGATTCAGAGTCAGAATACGCGCCAGGGCGATGCGCATTTTCCAGCCGCCGCTGAACGACTCGACCGGCCGCCGATAATCGTCCGGCCCGATCCCCAGGCCGGTCAGGACCGCCTGAGCGCGACTTTCAAGATCATAGCCGCCGCGGTGTTCGAACGCACGACTTTCAAGATCATAGCCACCGCGGTGTTCGAACTCCTGCTGAGCATCACCGTAGCGCTCCAGCAGGCTGGCCATCTCATCGTCATCAAGGGGCTCGCACATCTGCGCTTCCATCTGGCGGATCTGTTCGCCAAGGGCGACGGTCGCTTCGGACGCGGAGATCACCTCGGCCAGGGCACTGTGCCCGGCCATCTCACCGACATCCTGAGAAAAGTAACCAATCACAGTCTTTTTGGCGCAACTGATCTCGCCGCCGTCCAGCGCTTCTTCAGCGGTGATCAAGCGAAAAATGGTCGACTTTCCAGCGCCGTTCGGGCCGACCAGACCGGTCCGGCTGCCGGGTAAAATCTGAAAACTGGCGTCCTTGAACAACGCCCGGCTGCCATGCTGTTTGGTGATATTGGTCAAATGAATCATGTGGCTCCTTGAAAAAATCCCCTGGCCCTACTCTCTTCATATGAAGGATTGCTTGCCCTCAGCCAGCGGTCCAGGGCAAAAAGGCAGGGGTGAAGGTCGGTCACCCTGCGGTCACCGGGGTGATAAGTATGGGCTTTAACCTAGTAGGCTGTCGGACAGCCTGCTAGCGCGGCAGGAGAAAACGATACCCCTGGGAACTGAAAACGACCCCCTCGGCAGTGATCTCTTCGAGCAGATATCTCCCTGCCAGCTCAGCGCCCTGGCGCATGATTCGATCATTAATGCGGACCAGGCTGGCAGCGGGGTTGTTGGGGCGAAAAGCGTGCAGCGACATATGCATTTCTGGCAGACGGCTGCGGTAAGCCGCGGGTAGCTCGGTAATGGCATAAATTCGCCCCGGGGTACTGGCCGCTGAGGTCTCTACATTAGGTTCCTCGCGCCCTGGCGGCTCAGATTGAGGCGGTGGAGTGAAGGCTTTCGGCTTTGCGACCGGCTTTGCTTCGGCCTGGGGCGGCACCGAAGCGGCAGGCCTGGTGATCCTTTGTTCCTTGAGCTGGGGCTCAATCTGCACCCTTGTTTGCTCGGGCTTCGACTCCAGCACCGGCGCCGGCGCCGATTGCTGGGTGCTGACACCGAGCCAGAAGAACAGACCGCCAACGGGAAGAAACACCAGCAAGGCAAGGCCAAGCCAGAGCCAGCGCTTGCTGCGAGGCTTGCTGACCGGAGGCGCGGCATGCACGGTATTCAACCCTGGGGTGGCGTTGACTTGGCGTTTTTGATCCGATTTTTTCAATGCATCGAGGATAAATGACATTTTTCTTACCCCCCGCTGCCAGCAGTCAGAGTTGGATGCTTATTCTGACTGCGGCTGTTCAGCAGAATCAGCGTATAGGTTCCGACCATTCCATCCGGAGTCAGACCGGATTCGGTTTGAAAGCGCTTAAGTTCCTCAAGCAGTTGACCCTCCAGAACGGGATTGTCCAGTTTTCTGGTGGCCCGTCCGTTCAATGCAGCGAATCGCTCTTCCAGCCAATAGGCCAGGGCGCCCTGCCCTCCCGGCTGCAGAACCCCCGAATACTCGGGGGGAGCCTGCCAGAGAAGGGTAAACTCACCGAACCATTGGGAATTCAAGACCCCGGTCGGCACAATCCGCACCTGCGTGCCCAGCACCAGGGTCGCGCTTTCCGGGCCCAGGGCGGTAATGGTCGCATAAAATTTCTTCCCCTCGGGATCGTTCAGGGTCAGAACCGCCGGTCGATTCAGCAGCCGCAGACGGCCAAGGCTTCCTCGGCGGCTGATCAGGTTCAAACCGAACTCCTGCGCCTGGGTTCCCGCCGCGCCCTCTGTGGCCCGATATTCATAGCCCCAGAGGGCAAACAGCGCCTGATAGGCGAGGACGCTGCTTTTTTCGATCGGTTCCGAACTGGTCCAGGTGAGCGGCTCGTTCGACAACGGCTCAGGCAGAAAATCCGGCTCTGATTGCGGAGCGACAGGCGCCTGTTTGACAACCTGAGACTTATTGATCGGCAGTTTGAGCTCTGCTGCGACGGGCGTTTGTTCGCTGCGGCCAGCGTAAAACTGCCAGAGCACGCCGGCGCAAATCAGGCAGACCAGGATCAGCGCTGTCCAGAGCCAGACGGGAGGCTTGGTCGAAGACGAATTGTATTGCGCACCAAACACCTCGCCGGCGGCTTCAGTCAGCAGCGCCGGGCTGACCGCATGCTCCTCGCGAACATAGGCGCCCAACAGAGCTCGATCACAGAGCAGATTGATCAGCCGAGGCACCCCGCCGCTAAGTTCATACAGCTTATTTATGGTAGCGGGAGGAAAGAGCGGCCGCTCCACACCGGCGATCGCCAGTCGGTGGCGGACATAGGCCTGGATGTCATCTTTGGACAGCGGCTCAAGGTGGTAGCGGGCGGTGATCCGTTGCGACAACTGGCGCAGCTCGGGGCGCTCCAGTTGATGCTTGAGCTCCGGCTGACCAAGGATAATCACCTGCAGCAGTTTCTGCTTGTTGGTCTCCAGGTTGGTCAGCAGGCGGACCTGCTCGAGGACTTCGATTTGCAGGTTCTGGGCTTCATCGATAATCAGGACGGTCTTACGTCCCTGACTGTGCGTTTCCAGCAAAAACGCGTTCAACGCATCGATAAAGGCTTTATTGCTGCCAGTGCCGAAGGGGATGGTGATGCGCAGTTCGTCGCAGATCGTCTCGAGAAGTTCGGTGGCCGTCAGCTTCGGGTTGAAGACAAAAGCGATCTCTGAATTTTCCGGGATCTGCTCCAACAAACAGCGGCAGATGGTGGTCTTGCCGGTACCGACTTCGCCCGTCAGCAGCACAAAGCCGCCGTCAACTTTCATCCCATAGACCAGATGGGAAAGCGCCTCGCGATGGCGCTCGCTCATGTAAAGAAACTGGGGATCGGGAGCAATGGAAAAGGGCTCTTCCTTGAGCCCGTAATAATCTTTGTACATACTGGCCAGCCTCCTCGCTCACCGATATAGCACAAAGGCTCGACAGACAACAAGCTGGAAGAGTCAGGGGAAAAAAAAGGGCCCCATACCGAACAATGCTCGGCATGGGGCATTAAAAACGTGGGAGAGAGGGGTCCACGTTTGGTCAGGCTTGACTCCTAGCTGTTTTTCAGCGCCTCGGCGAGCAGCTCGATGGTGTGCTGAGCACGCACCGGCATCTCCTGCTTTTCCAGGCCGCCGCGAATCTGCATCATGCAGCCGGGGCAATCCATCGCCACGCAACTGGCGCCACTGGCCTCGATATCGTTCAGCTTGTCCTTGAGGATCTGCTTGGAAATATCGGGATGACTGGTCAGCGAATAGGACCCGCCGAAACCGCAGCAGCGATCGGCGTGGGCCATTTCGACCAGTTCATGGCCGGCCGTTTCAATCAGCTGGCGCGGTTCCTGCCAGACGCCAGCGCCCCGCTTGAGGTGGCAGGAATCATGGTAGGTGACCTTTTCCTGGCTGGCCAGCTTGGCGAAAAGATCGGCACCGTCCAACTGGTTGACGATAAAACCTGCGGCATCGACGGTGATCTCCGCCAACTGCTCGGCCTTGGCCGCCCAGGCGGGATTATCTTTCAGGTGCTCGACAAAATCACGCTGCAGCGCCATGGTGCAGGTCGGGCAGGTGGTCAGGACGAAATCCGGTTTGCCTTCCAGCATGGCGTCGATATTCTGCTTGGCCAGTTCAATCGCGGTTTCCTTGTCGCCCGAATAGAGGGCTGGAACGCCACAACAGTTCTGCTCCTGCGGGTAGTAAACCTCGACATCCAGCGCGTTCATCACAGTGACCAGGTCGAGACCCAGCTCCGGATAAAGAAAATCGTTGGCGCAACCGCCGAACAAGGCCACCCGGTAGCGCGGCTTCTCAACCTGCTGAGGCTGCTGCAGGATAACATCGCGCAGCGGTTTGTCGGCGACCGCCGGCAGGGTTCGCCATTCGGTCAGCGAGGAGAAGAACAGCGGCAAATGACGGATCGAACGCTCGCCCTTGGTGACCGGCTTCTGCATGACGCTGGCGGCGCGCAACAAGCCATGGAACAGCTTCCGGTTGCGCATCACTTTGCGGAACACCAGATCCTTGCCGGTGCCGATCCCCTCTTCCTCGCCGATGGTTTCGCGCAAGGAGAGGATGATCTCCTCCAGGTCGATCTTGCTTGGGCAGATCGCCACGCAGGACCGACAACCGATGCAGGCGCGGACGATTTCAGCGGCATTCTCCAGACCGTGGAAAAAGGCGGTGAGGATGATACCGATAGCGCCAATATAAATATGCCCGAAGACATGGCCGCCGACGGTCTGGTAGACCGGGCAGACGTTGGCGCAGGCGCCGCAGCGGATGCAGTTGAGGGCCTCCTGGCAGTGCGGTGATTCGGCCAGGGTGCTGCGACCATTGTCGAGCAGCACGATATGCAACTCCTTCTCCTCACCGGCACAGGGCACCGCGCCACGGATCCAGGTCACATAAGAGGTCAGCGGTTGGCCGGTGGCGTTCTTCGGCAGAATCCGGATCACCTTGGTGGCATCATCCAAAGTCGGTACCAGCTTCTCGATGCCGACCAGGGCAATGTGGGTCTTCGGCAGGGTCGAAGCGAGCCGCGCGTTGCCTTCATTGGTCACCAGGGCGATGCCACCGGTTTCGGCAACAGCGATGTTGGCGCCGGTGATCCCGATTTCGGCATCAAAATAGCCCTGGCGCAATTGCTCGCGGGCAACCTCCACCAGGTGTTTAATTTCCGCCGGCTCGATCTTTCCAGTCTCCTTGCTGAACAGCTCGGCGACCTCTTCTTTGAACATGTGGATCGCCGGCATCACCATGTGGCTGGGACGTTGTCCAGCGAGCTGGATGATATATTCACCCAGGTCGGTCTCCAAAGCCTTGGTGCCAGCCTTCTCGAGGGCGACATTCAGGTGGGTTTCCTCGCTGGCCATACTCTTGCTTTTGACCGCCAGCTTGGCACCCTTCTTTTTCGCCAATTCGGCGATATAGTTATTGGCATCTTCGGCGGTCTTGGCCAGATAGACGGTCGCTCCGGCAGCTTCGGCATTGGCAATAAACTGCTGCAGGAGTACGGCATGATTTTCCCGTACGCCGGTTTTCATCGCCGAAATCTCTGTCCGCATCGCCTCGAAATCGTAGTTGGCAAAGGCGTTGCCGCGCGACATCAGGTAGGCGTCGCCAAACTTGTGCAGAGCGTCCTGCAGCTTGGGGGTGGCAAGGGCCTGATCGATTCGCTGGCGATAATCTTTATTGCGCTGTTTATTCACGTTATCGCTCCTTACATTTCCAACGGATCGCTGGAGAGTTTCGGTACCAGCAGGATGTGCAGCTCTTTCGGCCCATGTACGCCAATGGTCAGCACCCGTTCGATATCGGCGGTGCGGCTGGGACCGGTGACATAAGCGATATAGTTGCGCGGATCGCGCAGATGCAGCTGGCGCATCGGTTCAACCGCTTCGAGACTGTTGGCCAGGATCTTCTCTGGATCGAGCAGGGCAAACTGCTTTTCCGGAAGGGTTGTCGCCAGGCGGATCGCCTCATCGGTGCTCTCCAACACCAGGGTCCCGGTATCAGCCATGGCAAAATTCACTCCGGTGATTCCCCCCTCGGCCTGGGCAGCGGTCTCCCGGCTCAGGTCAGTCTCCACCCGGGCACCTGCTTTTTCCAGTGCGGATTTCAATTCTGCCCGCGCCCCACTGGCAAAAGCTGGCAGCAACAGATTGCCAGTCAGCTTTTCGGCAACATAGCGTGCCGCAGCAGACAAACTTTCCGCCTGAAAAACCTCCGCACCGATCTGGCGTGCAGCAAGGGAAAATTTTTCAACTTGCTGTTCAGTCCCCATAAGTAACCTCCCTGTAAATTGGTCTTACCAGTCACCCTAATTAACCAATGGCACCCCTGTCAAGCAGAAAAACGTTGTTTCCAAACCTGCCCAGCCTTTCCTGTATACGAACCGATCACAGCGACCATCCAGGCAGCTCTCTGTTTCGACTTTACAGAAAAAAAATTCCGCACAGTTGAATTTACGCCAATATCTGCTTTGTTCTAAGAATGGCCTGTGCCGCTCTTGACTCAAATGAGAATCAATGACTCTTTTTTGAATCAAGGAAATAATGACTATTTGAGAGTAACTTATGGAGCTGATTCAGCGCAGCGATTCAAAAGTGCATCAAATTTCTATTCCAAGGCTGCAACTCAAAACCTGTAAGCACCTACTTTCAAACGCTTTTCTACAAATGGAATACACCTTGCTCAATGTGCTGGCCACACACTTACCGAGCAATGGAGGAAAAGCAATGAAAGATGTTTTAGTCGTCACCGCCCTGCGCACCCCCTTCGGTGCCTTTGGTGGCTCCTTGGCCGATATTTCCGCCCCACAATTGGCCTCTCAAGTCATCAGCAAGATTCTCCAGCAGACCCGAATCGCGACCGACCAGGTAGATGAAGTGATTATCGGCCAGGTTCTGCAGGGCGGCTGTGGCCAGGCTCCGGCACGCCAGGCGATGCGGCTGGCCGGGCTGCCCGACAAGGTCCATGCCATGACCATCAATAAGGTTTGTGGCAGCGGCCTCAAAGCGATCATGCTGGCAGCCGATTCGATCCAGCTGGGCAAAAGCAAGCTGGTAATCGCCGGCGGCATGGAGAGCATGTCGCAAGCGCCCTTCATCCTTCCCAAGGCCCGCTTCGGCCAACGTCTCGGCAACGGCCAACTGGTTGACATGCTCATCACAGATGGCCTTCTCGATCCCTACTCTGGACTGCACATGGGCGAGATCACGGACCGCTGGGTTGGCCAACAAGGACTCAGCCGCAGCGCCCAGGATGAGTATGCGGCGCGCTCTTACCGACTCTCTCAGGCCGCCCTGGAGCAGGGGGCATTCTCAGGCGAACTGACAGAAGTCACCCAGCAGACCCGCAAAGGGGAGCTTCGCATCGACAGCGACGAGGAACCGGGCCGTGGCAATATCGCCAAACTCCCCGAACTAAGAGCGGCCTTCGCCAAGGACGGCACCATCACCGCCGGTAACGCATCAACCCTTAATGATGGCGCCGCCCTGGCCCTGCTCAGCGATGCGGAAACGGCCGCGAAGCACAACCTGCAGCCTAAGGCCCGACTGGTCTGCTCGGTCACCCATAGCGTCGACCCGAACCTGTTTGCCGAGGCGCCGGTCGGCGCTATCCGCAAATGCGTCGACCAGGCAGGCCTCAGCCTTGAAGAGGTCGGCCTGTTTGAAATCAATGAAGCCTTCGCGGCCGTACCACTGATCGCCATGCAACAGCTCGATCTGCCCCTGGCTAAGGTCAATGTCAACGGGGGGGCCGTCTCGCTTGGTCACCCGATCGGGGCCAGCGGTGGACGCCTGGTGGCAACCCTGCTGCGCGAAATGCAGGCCCGCAAGGAAAAATATGGTATCGCCACCCTCTGCATCGGTGGCGGGGAAGCAGTTGCTGCATTGTTCGAACGCATCTGACGGCAAAGGAGAGAATGACCATGAAACCTGTCTACACCGATGCCAAACAAGCCCTCGCCGGGCTGACTGAAGACAATATCACCATTGCCGCTGGCGGGTTCGGCCTCTGCGGCATCCCGGATCAGCTGATCACTGCATTGCGCGACAGTGGTGCCAAGGGACTGACCGTAGTCAGCAACAACGCCGGGATCGATGAGGTCGGCCTCGGTCTGCTGCTGCAGACCCGGCAGATCAAGAAGATGGTCTCCTCTTATGTCGGCGAGAACGCGACCTTCGAAAAGCAGTTCCTCAGCGGCGAACTGGAGCTGGAGTTGACCCCGCAGGGCACCCTGGCAGAAAAGCTGCGTGCTGGAGGGGCCGGGATTCCAGCCTTCTACACCCGCACCGGATTTGGCACTGTGCTCGCTGAGGGCAAGCCGACCGCCACCTTTAACGGCATCGACTATGTGCTCGAAAAGAGCATCGTCACCGACCTGGCCCTGGTCAAAGCCTGGCGTGCTGACAAGAGCGGCAACCTGCAGTTCCGCAAGACCGCCCGCAACTTCAACCCCCTGTGCGCCAAGGCCGGCCGCATCTGCGTGGTCGAGGTCGAAGAGTTGGTCGAGACCGGCGAATTGGATGCCGACCAGATCCACTTGAGCGGCAACTATGTCGACCGCATCCTGCTGAACGCAACCCCGGAGAAACATATCGAACAGCGCACCCTGGCCGGCGCAACCACGACCAAAGGTTTCTCGCCAAAACGGGAATGGATGGCCAGGCGGGTTGCCCAGGAGTTTGCCGACGGCATGTACGCCAACCTGGGGATCGGCATGCCGACCCTGGTTTCCAACTATCTTCCGGAAAGCATCGAAGTGGTCATGCAGTCAGAAAACGGCCTGCTCGGCATCGGACCCTTCCCGACCGAGGAGCAGGTCGACGCCGACCTGATCAATGCCGGCAAACAGACGGTCACCGAACTGCCGGGCAGCTGTTATTTCGACAGTTCTGAGTCCTTCGCCATGATCCGCGGCGGCCACATCGATCTGTCGGTCCTCGGCGCCATGCAGGTGTCCGCCACCGGCGACCTGGCCAACTGGATGATTCCCGGTGCCATGGTCAAGGGACCGGGCGGTGCCATGGACCTGGTCTCGGGCGTCAAGAAGATCATCGTCATGATGGATCACTGCGCCAAAGACGGATCACCGAAAATTCTCGAAGAGTGCAGCCTGCCGCTGACCGGCAAGAATGTCGTCGACCTGCTGGTCACCGACATGGCGGTCTTCGAGGTCGACGGGCAATCCGGGCTGACCCTGGTCGAACTGGCACCAGATGCCGAACTCGCTGCGGTCAAAGAAAAAACCGGCTGCACCTTCAATATTTCTGACCATCTGCAATAACGGAGCAACTGATGAGTAAACGAACCGCAATCGTCACTGGCGCCTCCAGCGGCATCGGACTGGCCGTCGCCAAAGCCCTGGTCGAAAACGGCGACCAGGTGGTCATGGCCGACATCAACCAGGAAGCCGGCTTGGCCGAGGCCCACAAACTCGACGCCCTGTTCGTCAAGGCCGATCTCTCGCAGCGCGGTGACTGCAAAAGTCTGGTCGACATGACCCTGAAGAAATTTGGCCAGGTCGACATCCTGGTCAGTAACGCCGGCATCCAGCACGTCAGCCCGGTGGAAGACTTCCCGGAAGACAAGTGGGACTTCATGATCGCCCTGATGCTGACCGCGCCCTTCCTGCTGACCCGCTACTGCTGGCCGTCGATGAAAGAGCACGGCTGGGGGCGGGTTATCCATATCAATTCGGTGCACGGGCTGATCGCCTCCCCCTTCAAATCGGCCTACATCTCGGCCAAGCATGGCGTCTCAGGGCTGACCAAGACCACCGCCCTGGAAGGCGGCCCCTTCGGGATCACCGTCAACTCGATCTGCCCGGCCTACGTGCGTACCCCGCTGGTGGATAACCAGATCGCCGACCAGGCCAAAGTGCACGACCTCTCCGAACAGGAGGTGATCGAAACCATCATGCTGAAGAACGCTGCCGTCAAGCGACTCATCGAGCCAAACGAGATCGGCGAGCTGGTCACCTACCTCTGTTCCGACAAGGCGGCCTGCTTCACCGGGTCCTGCATGACCATGGACTGCGGCTGGACCGCAACCTGAGATCGCAGGCGCTTATGCAACCGAAGCTGTCACCGAAACTGCTGCAGATCGTCTTCGACAACGTCTACAACGGCATCTATATCGTTGATGGTCAGGGCGTCACCATCGCCGTCAACAAGACCTTTGAAGAGATGTCGGGACTGTCGCACGCGGAACTGGTCGGTCAGAATCTTAACGACCTGGTCGGTGAGGGGAGAACCTTCTCCGGATCGGCCAGCTTGCTGGTCCTGGAGCGCAAAAAGCCGGTCACCGCGACCTACTCGACCAGCACCAACCGTAAACTGCTGGTCAAAGGCCGCCCGATATTCGATGCCAAAGGCGCAATCGAATACATCATTAATACGATCTGGGACCTGACCGTCGTTCAGTACAGTCGGCCCATCGATGCCGATACCGCCCGCACCCGGCTGCTCAGCGAGGAAGACCTGATCACCTGCAGTGAGCAGATGATGGAGGTGGTCGATCTGGCGTTGCGGGTTGCGGCGACCGATTCGACCATCCTCCTGACCGGCGAATCGGGCGTTGGCAAAAGCCTGCTGGCGCGCACCATCCACCAGGCCAGTCGCCGCAAGCAGAAACCGCTGATGCAGATCAACTGCGCCGCCATTCCGGAGAGCCTGATCGAAGCCGAACTGTTCGGTTACGAAAGCGGCGCTTTCACCGGCGCCAGCAGTAAAGGCAAGACGGGGCTGCTGGAGATGGCTCAGGGGGGCACGGTCTTTCTCGATGAGATTTCCGAGCTGCCATATCACCTGCAGTCGAAGCTACTCGGGGTTATCCAGGACAAAGAGTTTTTCCGCGTCGGCGGACGTAAAGTGCAACAGGTCGATGTGCGGCTGATAGCCGCCTCGAACAAGGACCTCGCTGTTCAAGTCGCCGAAGGTCGTTTTCGGGAAGACCTCTACTACCGACTGAATGTGGTGCCGATCGCCATCCCGCCGCTGCGCGAGAGGCGCGAGGATATTCCGACCCTGATCCAGTATTTCACCGACAAGTACAACAGGAGATACAACAGCTACAAAAAGTTAACCGACAGCCTGATCCGCAAGATGACCGCCATGCCCTGGAAGGGCAACATTCGCGAGCTGGAAAATGCCGTAGAACGAAGTATCGTCACCACCGCCGGCGACCTGATCAGCAGCGAAACAGCCCAGATCCCAGGGATCGAGGAGACTTTTGTCGACGGCGTCTCCTTGAAGCAGCTGCTCGCTGAACATGAGAAGCAGATCCTGCTCAAAGCAAGCGAACAATACAAAACCACACGTAAAATTGCCGCCGCTCTCGGTATCAGCCAGGCCAGTGCAGCGCGAAAACTCAAACAAATACGCAAGGAGGTGAATCTATAAGGAGGAAAATTTCGGCAGACAACAATGTTCTATTTTTTCTTGACATCCGTAAACGGTTTAAATAGTCTGCCTACATCATTGGTCTTACCAATTATATTATTTGTTATTTTATTCGACATACCACCAGACTGGCAGTTTCAACCAAACACATTTCAACCCTGACCATGGAGGAACGAATGAAAAAGCTCAGACTGCTCATCGGCTTGACCCTGATCCTCACCCTGGCACTGGCGCCCAACGCCTTTGCTGCCAAACGGGAGAAGTTCGGAACTGACAAGCGCCACGAAGAAGTAAAAAAAGAACTGCGCAAGATCAAAACCTCGGATGAAAAATTCCGCTGGAAGATGGTCATGCCCTGGAGTAAAGGCCTGCTCTTCTACGATATGGCCCAGCACTTCGCTGACAGCGTCAAGCTGGCCTCGGGCGGCCGTCTCGATATCAAACTCTTCTCGGCGGGTGAACTGGTCGGTGCCATGGAATCCTTCGACGCCGTCTCCAAAGGGTCCGCTCAGGTCGGCCACGACTGGCCCGGTTACTGGAAAGGCAAGAACGAGAACTTCGTTTCCTTCGCCTCGGTTCCTTTCGGTCTCGACGCAGAGGGCTACAACATCTGGCTTTATGAGCGCGGTGGCCTCGAGCAGATGCAGGAACTCTACGGTCGCTACAACCTGTACGTCCTCCCTGGCGGCCAGGGTGGCCAGGAAATGGGCCTCTTCTCCAATAAAAAAGCCT
>CAMYNR010000130.1 GCA_947259715.1 uncultured Desulfuromonadales bacterium | reverse complement strand
AGGGTGCGCAGGTTCTGAGTGATCTCCTCGCCGGTGTTGCCGTCGCCGCGGGTGGCGCCGCGGACCAGCAGCCCTTGTTGGTAGGTCAGTGCCACCGCCACGCCATCCAGTTTCATCTCACATAGATATTCGATCTCTGTATCGCGGGCCAAAAAACGTTTAATGCGAGCATCAAACTCGCGCAGGTCATCGGCATTAAAAGCATTTTCCAACGACAACATCGGGCTGGCATGGCTGACGCTGGGAAAACTGCTCAGCGGCTGGCTGCCCACCCGCTGCGAAGGGGAGTCGGCAGTGATCAGCTCGGGGTACTGATTTTCGAGAGCGAGAAGTTTTTGCATCAGACGATCATAGTCCGCATCGCTGATTTCCGGCTGGTCCAGAGCATGGTAAAGGTAATTGTGCTGATGCAGCTGGCGGCTGAGTTCGGCGTGTTCGGCGCGCACGGCCGAAGACGTGGCTGAAGCAGTTTTGGCCATCGATTGATCCTTGCAGGGGAGTGAGTTTTGACCTTTGTCGGCTTATAGCATGGGCCCCAAGTTCAGCGCAACGACAAGCACTTTAACTTTGCCCGAGTTTAGGCTACACTGCCGCAACTTTTCATCTTTTCGTTATACTAAAGAGGGGAATTCGGCTGCCGTGGCTGCCTGCCGGTTGCTACCCTTGGTGGTGTTTCTCTGATCTGGAGACTTGATGTCCGACGAAGCATTATGGCGCTTACTGGGATTGCTGGTTCTGCTGGCCTTCTCAGGTTTTTTTTCCGGTTCTGAAACCGCCCTGCTTTCCCTGGATAAGCTGCGGGTCCGGTTTCTGCAGCAAAAGGGCCGGCCCGGTGCCGATAACCTGGCAAAAATGCTCGATAATCCCGATCACTTGCTCAGCGGTATCCTGGTCGGCAACAATCTGGTCAATATCGCCGCCTCGGTGATTGCCACCGGGCTGTTCGTCGGCATGTTCGAAGAGCGCGGTGAATGGCTCACCGTGCTGATTCTTACCCCGGTCCTGTTGATCTTTTCGGAAGTCTGCCCGAAGACTTATGCCGCCCAGTATCCGGAGAAGGTCTCATTTCTGGTTTTACGGCCGATCAGTTTTATCATCTGGCTCCTGACGCCGGTGGTCGCCATCGTCTCTTCTCTCTCGCGGGCTTTGACCAGCTTTTTCCGTCGTCATGATGCCGAAAGCTTATCGGTCTCCGAAGATGAAATCCGCGCCATGATCGAGGTCGGAGAGGAGTCAGGCGTCGTGGCCGCCGAGCAGCGGCGCATGCTGCACGGAATCTTCGATCTTTCCGAGACCCGGGTTCGTGATGTCATGCTGCCGCGGACCGAGATCGTCGGCCTGGATGTCAAGGCGAACTTTTACGAGGCTTTAGAGGTCATCCGGCAGGCCAGGCATTCACGCTTTCCCGTCTATTCCGACAGCCTGGACAACATTGTCGGCGTGGTTCATTCCAAAGAGGTGCTTGATTTTATTGAGCGAACCGAGCAGTTTGCCCTGGCGGATCTCTGCCGCAAACCCTACTTTGTGCCGGAATCGAAACGGGTGGCCGTGCTGCTGCAGAGCTTTCGTCAGAAGCGTGATCATATCGCCATCGTCGTTGATGAGTATGGCGGGGTCGAGGGGATTGTCACCCTGGAAGATGTCGTCGAAGAAATTGTCGGTGAAATCCACGATGAGTATGATATCGAAGAGGTTGAATTCCGCCAGCTCGGGCCAGGGCGCTATCTGGTCGATGGTGCGGTTTCGCTGCGTACGGTCAACCGGCGCTTCAAGCTGGAGCTGCCTGAGGGCCACGCCACCACTCTGGCCGGCTATCTGCTGCAGATTATGGGTAAGATTCCGACGGAGGGGGAGTCCTGCGATGAAGGGGGGATTCTCTTCCGGGTGCGGCGGATGGAAGATCGACGCATTGAGGAAGTGGAAATGGTTTTGGCCACCAAAACCAGCTGATCGTTCTTACAAGCAGAAGAATTTTGCAAAAACAGCGGTCCCGCGCAGCGGACCGCTGTTTTTGTTTGCGCTGAAACCAGCGCAGACCTGCCTCCTGTCAGGCTGATTTTTGCCGGACTGGAATCTTAGCAAAATTTAAAAATCAATTATTCCAGCTAGTTGCTGTCGGCTCAGCTCTTAATGAAAGCTAAGTCCCTGTCAGCGCAGCATTTTCCATATGTGACGGAGCCTGAAAAGTCGGGAATATCCCTTGACAGCTCAGGGGGCACTGGTTATTCTTTCTGCATTCTTGGTGTCAAATCGTGTCAAACGGTGTCAAAATGCATTTTTCTGGTGAATTTAATGTCAGTATCGACCAAAAGGGGCGGGTGAGTATCCCGGCCGCCTTTCGGGAGGAACTGCGTCAAGAATACCAGAGTGAGAGTGTCATTGTAACCCGCTTCAAGCAGGGACTGGTCGTTTATCCCCCCAGCCGCTGGCAGGAGATCCGTGCCAAGGTAATGGCCATGACTCCAGGCCCGAAACGTGAAGCCAATTTGCGCAACCGCATCGCACCGGCGAAAGAGTGCAGTTTCAATGCCCAGGGGCGGATTCAGCTCCCTCAGTCGTTACGCGATCATGCAGGCCTCGATAAGGATGTCGTCGTGATCGGTATGTTCGAGAAGATTGAGATCTGGAGCCAGCAGGCACACGGCGCGATCGCCGCCGAATCTGAGGCCCTGCTGGATGAAGATGCCCAGGGACAAGCGGATTTGGGCTTTTAAACAATGGGCGACGCAGGCTTTACACACGTGTCGGTCATGCCGGCGGAGGTTCTGCACTGGCTGCAGCCGGTTGCCGGTGGGATTTACCTTGATGGAACGCTTGGTGGTGCCGGGCATGCTCGGCTGATTCTGGAGGCTGCCGCCGATAGCCGTTTGATCGGCCTCGATCGGGACCCGGCCGCTTTGGAAAAGGCCGCTGACGTGCTTCAGCCCTATGGCGATCGGGTCAGCCTGCACCACGCGACCTTTGATCAGGCCGGGCAGGTGCTGGCCGAGCTTGGAATTGAAAAACTGGACGGAATGCTGCTTGACCTGGGGGTCTCTTCCCATCAGCTCGATACTCCTGAAAGAGGCTTTTCGTTTCGTCATGATGCTCCGCTCGATATGCGGATGAACCCGCAGGCCGGTCAGACCGCCGCAGATGTTGTCAATCAGGCGGAGGAGGCGGAGCTGGTGCGAATCTTTTTCGAGTATGGTGAAGAGCGGTTCAGCCGCCGCATCGCCAGGAAGATTGTCGAAAGACGCACTGAAGAGCCGCTGACCCGCACCAGCGAACTGGCCCAGCTGGTCCGGCAGGTGGTCCCCGGGGGCAATCGCCCGGGGCGGATTCACCCGGCAACCCGGGTGTTTCAGGCGTTGAGGATTTACGTCAACCAGGAACTGGAACAGGTCGCTACCGGGGTTGCCGGCGGCATCGAGCTGCTCCGGGAGGGTGGCCGGTTGGTGGTTATCAGTTTTCATTCGTTGGAGGATCGCATCGTCAAGCAGCTGTTTCGTGAACGCGCCAAGGCGTGTGTCTGTCCGCCGCGGTTGCCGATCTGTCAATGTGGCAAGCGTGCTGACGTGAAGCTGCTGACCCGCAAAGGGGTCAAGGCTGGCGATAGCGAAGTTGATATGAACGTCCGCTCCCGCAGTGCGGTGCTGAGAGCGGTTGAACGCTGCTGATCTGATGATCGGTCAGCCTGAAGGATACAGGGGAGGCGCTTATGCCTGAGACTCTGCAGACCACAGTTGTCAAAATTCATGGATTTTCACTCCACCGGCCCCGTCTGGCCCCGGTTCTCGTTGCCATTGTCCTCGTGTCGCTGCTTTCGCTTTTATTCGTCTGGTCCCGCTTGCATGCGATCAACCTCGAATACAGCATTTCCACGCTGGAAAAAGGCATCCGCAGCGGCCAGCAGCAGCTCAAACAGCTTGAGCTGGAGGTTGCATATCTGGCCCGGGAAGAGCGCATTGAGCGGTTAGCCCGCAAGCAACTCGGTCTGCAGGCACCTGCCCCCGGTCAGATCATCAGGGTCGACTGAGATGGCGTTGACGGAGCGCGGAATTCAAATTCGCATCCGCCTGTTCGGTCTTCTGTTTATTCTTTTTTTTCTGCTGATTGCCGGCCGCGCTTATTACCTGCAGGTGGTGATCGCACCGGACCTGCAGGAGCGTGCCGACCAGCAACGGCAGCGGATCGTTGAGCTGGCGCCGCAGCGAGGCAGTATCCTCGATCGCAATGGAGATCCGCTGGCCGTCAGCCTGGATGCGGAGTCTCTGTATGCCGATCCGAAGCTGATCAGAGATCCGCAGGCGACAGCGAAGCAGCTGAGCAAGCTGCTGAAGATGCCGCAAGCTGAGCTGTCCCGGCTGCTTAGTGAACAGAAGCGTTTTGTCTGGATCAAACGCAAGCTCGAGCCTGAGGTGGCCAAGCAGCTGCGGCGCCTGAAGATCGCCGGCCTGCATTTTGTCACTGAGCACAAGCGTTATTATCCTCTGGCCAGCGTTGCCGCCCATATCCTTGGTTTTACCGGTCTCGATCCCAAAGGGCTTGAGGGGATCGAGTTGGCGTATGATCAACTTTTGCAGGGTGAGCCGGGCCGGTTGATTTCTCAGCGCGATGCGCGCGGACGCGGCATGGCGACAGCAGAGCAGTTGGTCCAGGGTGGAGTGACGGGGCACAGCCTGGAGCTGACCATAGACAGCACCCTGCAGTACATTGCCGAAAAAGAGCTGGCCCGGGCGGTCAAGAAGGCCCGCGCCATCGGCGGTACCGTGGTCGTGCAGGAGCCAGCCAGTGGCCGCATCCTGGCGCTGGCCAGTCAGCCCGATTACAACCCCAACCTGGCAGGCAAGTATCGTGCTTCCAAGCGCCGGAATCGAGCCGTCTGTGACAGCTACGAACCGGGCTCCACGTTCAAGCCTTTTCTGTTGGCAAGTGCGCTTGAAGAGGGCGTGGTTCGGCTGGGGCAGAAAATAGATTGTGAAAACGGCCGCTTTGAAGTCGGTGGCAAGGTCATCCGGGATCATGGCAAAAAGTATAAAATGCTGACCCTGGAAGAAATGCTCAAGGTCAGCAGTAACATCGGTTTTGCCAAGTTGGGCAAGGCCTTAGAACGTGATCGGTTTCACTCCTATCTGCGCGATTTCGGTTTTGGTGAACCGACCGGCATAGATCTTCCCGGTGAGGTGGGTGGGGTGCTGCGCGCTCCATCACGCTGGTTTGAGATTGATCTGGCGGCGATCTCCTTCGGCCAGGGACTTACGGTTACACCGCTGCAATTGACGACCGCCATGTCGGCGATCGCCAACGGCGGTCTGCTGATGGAACCCTATCTCGTTGAGAAAATCATCGACGCCGATGGCCAGGTCGTGCAGCAGCGCCTGCCTCAAGCACAGCGGCGGGTGATCTCGGAGGAGACGGCCCGCCGGGTACGTGAAATGATGGTCTCGGTCACCGAGCCGGGAGGGACCGGAACCAAGGCGGCAATTCCTGGTTATCAGGTGGCAGGGAAAACTGGCACCGCGCAAAAGGTGGATCCGGTGACCGGCGGTTATTCGCCTGATAAGCGGGTCTCTTCGTTTGTTGGTTTTGTGCCGGCGGAGCGCCCCGCTCTGGTGATTTCCGTTGTCGTTGATGAACCCAAAGGAAAGACTTACGGTGGCCTGGTCGCGGCCCCGGTTTTTGCCAGTATAGCGGGTCAGGCTCTCAATCATCTGGCGATTCTGCCGACCGACTTTGTCGATGAATTCAAAGTGGCCCAGGCTGATTTGGAGCCCCTGCCGGACCTGGCGCCACTGCTGCCTGTCGATGACCAGCCGACCGATGGTCTGAGAATGCCTGATTTCCGCGGTATGAGCTACCGGCAGGTTCTGCGCACCATGCAGGAGAAAAATTTGAACCTCAAACTTTCCGGCAGCGGCCAGGTGGTCAAGCAGTCGCCTGCCCCGGGTGAGGTTATCCGTTTCGGTAAGCAGGCCTGGGTCAAATTCGGGGTTTAAGTGGAGATGCTGATGCAACTGCAGACACTGCTGACAGCGATAGCGGTCGAAGAGCTCCATGGCAATGCGGAGATTGCCATCCGTGACCTCTGCTTCGATTCCCGCAAGGTCGCTGCCGGCAGTCTGTTCTTCGCCCTGCCGGGCAGTCAGGTTGATGGCCACGACTTCATCCCGCAGGCTGAAGCCCATGGTGCCGCTGCGATTGTCGTAGAGCATTTGCCTGCCAGTCTGGCCAGCGGAGTTTGCTATCTTCGGGTGGCCAATGTTCGTGCGGCGATGGCCAGATTGGCGGCCAGTTTTTACGGCCAGCCCAGTTGCGGGCTGCTGGTCATCGGGGTGACCGGGACCAATGGCAAAACCACCACCACCTACCTTTTGGAGGAGATCCTGCGCCAGGCCGGCTATGCGCCGGCGGTTTTTGGTACGGTTGAGTACCGTTTCGGCACCCAGGTTCTTGAGTCTCCTCACACCACTCCTGAGTCGGTCGAACTGATGCGGATGATGGCCGCTTTCAAAGCTGCCGGGGCTAATGCCTTTATCCTCGAAGTCTCCTCCCATGCCCTTGAACAGCACCGGGTCGACGGGGTTGAGTTTGATGTCGCCGTTTTTACCAACCTGACCCCGGAGCACCTGGATTATCACCAGAATCTCGACAATTACTTTGCCAGCAAGCGCCGGCTGTTCTCCGAGTTGTTGCAGCAGGGCGCCGGGGTTGTCAATCTGGACAACTCTTATGGGCAAGAGTTGTTGCAGGAAAATAGTCGTTGGGTTAGTTTCGGCCTGGCTCCTGAGGCGAATGTCCAGGCTGTCAAGGTCATTTCGGCAAGAGATGGTATTCACGGTGAGTTTATCACCCCAACAGGATCGATTCGGGTCGACAGCGCTTTGATCGGTGATTTCAATATCAGTAACCTGCTGGCTGCGGCCGCGGCTGCCCGGGCCGCAGGTATTTCCTGTTCAGCGATCGAAGCCGGCATCAGACAGGCCCCGCAGGTCCCCGGAAGATTGCAGCGGATAACCAACCCGAAAGATGTCCTCGCCCTGGTTGACTACGCCCATACCGGCGATGCCCTGGAGCAGGTGCTGAAGACGCTGGCCAAATTAGAGCATCGACGCCTGCTCTGCCTGGTCGGCTGTGGCGGGGATCGTGACCCCAGCAAGCGACCGGTGATGGCCGAAGTCGCTGTGCGCTACGCCGATCTGGCGGTATTTACCTCGGATAATCCGCGCACTGAGGACCCCTTGCAGATTCTTGCCCAGATCCGCCAGGGGGCCCTCGCCGCAGGAGCAAGGGAGTTCCAGCCGGATCAGCTGCCGCAGGAGCCGCAGGGTTTCGTGGTTATTCCTGACCGCCGTGAGGCAATTGTCTTTGCCAGTCAGCTGGCTATGGCCGGAGACCTGCTGCTGGTCGCAGGCAAGGGACATGAGGACTATCAGATCCTCGGCAAAGAGAAGATCCACTTTGACGACCGGGAAGAGCTTTGTCGGGCGCTGAATCTGACTACTGACGCCACAGACGCGAGGGGAGCTGCCGATGATTGATCTTGAGCGGGTTGCACGAATCACAGCCGGTGAATTTTCCGGGAAAAAGAGCAACCTTCAACTCAGCGGAATCTCGACCGACAGTCGAAATATCTCTCCCGGTGAGTTGTTTGTGCCCTTGCGCGGCGAGCGTTTTGACGGCCATGACTATTTGAGTCAGGCTGTCAAAAATGGTGCTGCGGCCTGCTTGAGCGAAGAGGTGGTTGAGGGCTTGAGCGTGCCGGTGATCAGGGTGGCCAATACGCTGCGCGCTCTGGGTGATCTGGCCGCAGCCTACCGGCTGCAACTTCAAGGTCCATTGGTGGCGGTGACCGGTTCGGCCGGCAAGACCACCACCAAAGAGATGCTGGCCGCCATTCTGGAAAAAGTTGGACCGGGGTTGAAGACCAACGGCAACTTCAACAACCTGATCGGTCTGCCGTTGACGTTGTTTCGCCTGCAACCGGAGCATCAATGGGCGGTATTGGAGATGGGAACCAGCTCTCTTGGCGAGATTGAGCGCCTGACCGAGATCGCCATGCCGACAATCGGCATTATCACCAACATCGGTCCTGCCCATCTGGAGACCCTGCATGGGCTCGATGGCGTGGCGCGCGCCAAAGGGGAGCTGTTCGCCAATCTCAGCGGCGGCACCGCGATTATCAATCTGGATGATCCACGCGTGGCGCGCTTGCCGGTGGCTAACGGGGTGCGCAAGGTCGGTTTTGGTCTTGGCGCTGACGCCGAGGTCAGGGCTGAGAAGATTGAAGTGATGTCCGATTCGCTCTGCCTGGAACTCGTCTATGCGGGCAAGCGGCAGCAGATCTGCCTTAAGGTTCCCGGTCGACACAATGTTCACAACGTTTTGGCCGCTTCGGCCGCAGCGCTGGTTCTGGATGTTCCGCTGGAAAAGATCGCCGCTGGGTTGAATGGGTTTGTTCCCAGCCCGGGGCGTATGAACCTGTTTCCGCTGCCCTGCGGCGGCCTGCTGCTGGATGACAGCTATAATGCCAACCCGCTGTCGGTGGCTGTGGCACTTGATGCCCTTCAGGCACAAAAGGGCTCGGGGCGCCGAGTCGCGGTGCTCGGCGATATGCTCGAATTGGGCAAGGACGCGAAAAAGATGCACCGGGACATCGGTGCCAAGGCAGCCAAGGTGGTTGATCTGTTGATCGCGGTCGGCAGTTATGCCAGTGAAATGACTGCTGGCGCCGCTGCCGAAGGAATGCCGGACGTGCAACTGGTGGAAGTTGCCGATGCGGCCGCGGCGATCAAGTACCTTCAGGCCGGACAACGGCCGGGAGATCGTATTCTGATCAAGGGGTCTCGGGGAGTTAAACTGGATCTGGTGGCGGATGCCCTGCGCACCACGAACGATGAGCTGCCGAACGGGCAGCGGGGGAGCTAACGGGTGCTTTATCACCTTCTATACCCATTGCACACCGAATTTTCGGTGCTCTATGTCTTCCGGTTTATTACCTTCCGGACCATCTACTCGACCATAACGGCCTTGCTGATCGCTTTCATTCTCGGCCCCTGGCTGATCGAAACCCTGCAAAAGATGCAGATCGGGCAGTCGATCCGTAAGGTCGGTCCCGAATCGCACTTTGTCAAAGAGGGGACCCCGACCATGGGCGGTTCCCTGATTTTATTGGCGATCATGCTGCCGACCCTGCTCTGGGCCGATCTTTCCAATCTCTATATCTGGATAACCCTCCTGGTGACGGCAGGATACGGAGCGATCGGCTTTATCGATGACTATCTGAAAGTGGTGCGCAAGAACAGTGATGGCATCTCGGCGCGGCAGAAGATGTTCTGGCAGATTTTAATCGCCACCATCGCCGCTGTGCTGCTGTATCAGAGCGCCGGTTTTGACACCCGGCTGAGCTTGCCATTTTTCAAGGATGTGCAACCCGACCTCGGGCTGTTTTACATTCCTTTCGCCGTCCTGGTCATGGTTGGAGCAAGCAACGCGGTTAACCTGACTGATGGTCTCGATGGGCTGGCGATCGGGCCGATCATTATCGCCGCCGGAACTTTTTTACTGCTCGCCTATCTGGCCGGAAACGCCAAACTGTCCAGCTATCTGCAGATCAGCGGCATCCAGGGGGCCGGAGAGCTGTCGGTGCTCTGCGGCGCCATGGTCGGTGCCGGCCTCGGATTTTTGTGGTTCAACAGCTATCCTGCGCAGGTTTTTATGGGGGATGTCGGCAGTCTGTCCTTGGGTGGCTCGATCGGAACCATTGCAGTTATCACCAAAAATGAATTCGTCCTGGTGATCGTCGGTGGCATTTTTGTCGTTGAAGCCCTGTCGGTTATTGTTCAGGTTATTTCTTTCAAGTATTGGGGGCGCCGGGTCTTTCGGATGGCGCCGATTCATCATCATTTTGAACTCAAAGGCTGGCCGGAGCCGAAGATCATTGTGCGGTTCTGGATCATCAGCATTATCCTGGCCCTGATCGGCCTGTCGACGTTGAAGTTGCGATGAAACAGGATTACAGCGGACAGAAAGTGGTGGTTATCGGCGCCGGCCTGAGCGGGCAGGCCCTGGTGCGCTTTCTGCTGCAGCGGGGCGCCGATGTGGTGCTCTCCGATCAGCGCTCTGCTGAGCGGATCCCCGGCTTTAAAGAGTTGCAGGCGCTGCCGATCACCTTTGACCTCGGCGGGCACAATCTGGCCTTTTTCGAGCAGGCCGACCTGGTGGCGGTCAGCCCCGGTGTCCCCCTCGATTCGCCACCCCTGGCCCTGGCGGCCTCCCTGGGTATCCCGCTGCGTGGTGAAATCGAGCTGGCAGCAGCCGAGATTGCCGCCCCGATTGTCGGCATCACCGGCACCAACGGCAAGTCGACGACCACCAGCCTGGTCGGGGAGATCTTTTCCGCCTGGGGAAAAAAGGTTTTTGTCGGCGGAAATATCGGCACCCCGCTGGTCGAGGCCTGTGGCAAGGAGTATGACCTGCTGGCTGTCGAGCTGTCCTCCTTCCAACTGGAGACCATCGCCAGCTTTCATCCGCGCTTCGGAATGCTGTTGAATTTAAGTTCCGACCACCTTGATCGCTATCCCGATCTGGAGAGCTATTATCACGCCAAGTTGCAGATGTTTCGCAATATGACCGCCAGCGACTTTGCCATTCTCAATGCCGATGACCCGGAGGTCTGCCGATTGACGGAGAAACTGCCGACCACCAAGGTCTGGTTTTCCGCCCGGGGGCAGGAGGTGCGAGGAATCCGCTGCCAGGGAGACGAGCTGATCTGGAACTGGAACGGGGCAGATACCCGTTTGCCGTTAAGCCGGTTGCAGCTGGTTGGGGTGCATAACGTGGAAAACGCCATGGCCGCGATTATTCCAGCCCTCTTGCAGGGTTGTCCCGCCGACGTGGCCTGGTCGGCGATCTGCGCTTTTACCGGCCTGGAACATCGCATGAACCTGGTCCGTGAGCTTGGCGGCGTGCGCTGGTACAACGATTCCAAAGGGACCAATGTCGGCAGTGTTCTGAAGAGTCTGGCCGGTTTAACCGCGCCGGTGACCTTGATCGCCGGGGGGAAGGACAAGGGGGGGGATTATCGGCTGCTGCGCCCGCTGCTGGAAGAGAAGGTCACCGACCTGCTGCTGATCGGTGAAGCCGCAGCGCGCATGGCCGAAGAATTGGCCGGTTGCTGCCGGACCACCCGGGTTGAAACGCTGCAGGATGCGGTCCAGATGGCTTACCAGCAGACCCCGGCTGGCGGAACGGTGCTGCTCTCTCCGGCCTGTTCAAGTTTCGATATGTTTGCCAACTACCAGGCGCGCGGAGACGAGTTTACCCGCCTGGTCAGTCAGTTACCGGGGGAGGGTGCAACATGACTCTGCGTCGGGAGGTTGATACAACGCTGCTGGTGCTGGCAGTTGCTTTGACCTGCATCGGGGTGGTGATGGTTTATTCCTCCTCCTCGATTATGGCTGCTCAGCGCTTTAATGACGGTTTTTACTTTCTCAAGCGGCAGATGCTCTATGTCGTGATCGGTTTTCTGTTGATGGCCGGGGCCACCTATTTCAATTACCAGAATTGGCGCAAACTGGCGGTTCTGACACTTCTCGGCAGTATCGTTCTGCTTGCCCTGGTGCTGGTGCCCGGGATGGGGATTCGCGTCGGGGGGGCTTTGCGCTGGCTGCGGATGCCCGGCTTCAACCTCCAGCCCGCCGAGCTTGTGAAACTGGGCCTGGTCCTTTACCTGGCCCACTCGCTGACCCGGAAGAAGGAGAAAGTTCGCTCCCTCTCCAAGGGTTATCTGCCCTATA
>CAMYNR010000129.1 GCA_947259715.1 uncultured Desulfuromonadales bacterium | reverse complement strand
TCGCCTGACAAATCCCCCTGCATCCCCCTTTGACAAAGGGGGACTTTGTGTTGAAGCATTCAGATGACCATTCGCTTGAGCGAAGTGCATAACCAGATTAACTTATTAATCCAAGAAGCTAGGAATAGACTAAAAAATTAATTATTAATAAACACTTAGGCATGAAAGAGATATAACTCTCAACATATTTGTCTCTTCATAAGAAGGGTGGTAAAAATGAGGGCAAAAATATACGGTGGTGGCCCAATTGAACAATTAATCGGCAGAGACTGTAGCGCATTAAAAGAATGGCTTGAATATACATACTCTTCTAAATATCAACTAACCACCATATGAAAAACTTAGACCAGGGAATGTTCTTTGGTTGCTACCAAAAATAACGAGATTACTCATGAAAATAACTATCGGAACATTAGTACTATTTATCGTTTTATTAACAACCTTTTTGTTTTCAAGTTCAAATGTATGGGCATGGGGAAGCAATGCCTATGGAAGCAGTTCATGGGGGAGAAGCTCCGGTTCATATGAGTATTCAAACGACAAATCTTCCAGTACCTCAGATAGCTCGAACGACAGTTCTTGGGGCTCCAGCGGGACCTCTAGAGACGGTTCGACGAGTTGGTCAAGCTGGTCATATTCTGATAATGGAAGTTCACTTTCTGAAGATTATTGCCGTAGGTGTCATTCGGATCTGGACCGGTTCGTTTTTTTGAAATATGAAAACCCCGATAAACACCATCTTTTAGTCGATAATACGATGCCAATAAACAGCATTGCGCCGATTGACACGACTGGTGATTTATATGAATGTCTTACATGCCACTCGGTCGAGACGGTCGACAACACTTTCGTAATGAAGGTCACTCGTGATTGCCTCAAGTGTCATCCGATTAATACCGTTACTGGTTCCCCTCGTAGCAATAACGTTCATCATCGCACAAAGACCTACAGATCCTTTAGCTGCAATATCTGCCACGGCGTTATTGGATGGGGTTGGGGGAGGTAGTGACAGTTAAGCACAAGAGATTACAGATTATTCGAACTTAGGTGATATTAAATCACAAATTCAAGCGCCACTAAGCCTCGCCCCGAACCAGGTTGGGGCCTCTTATTTGTTGGCTGACGATTTATATGGATCTTGGAATGCCAGAGTTAAATCGCACTTTCGTGCAAAGGGTGGACGTTTCAAAAGTCGTAAGTTTCATGGCAAATGCCTCTGAAAAGTCTAGAGGCATTTGCTTTTGCAAAAATTAGGAAAAAAACGCCCTGGAAATTGGCGCCCGAAAGTAATTGCAAGCAGCAAAAAACTGGCGAGAACCTTTTTACGGCTTCAGTCTGTTTTTCTGCTAATGTATTTTGCCTCAAAAGTTCTAATCAGGAATTTTCCACCAGGATCTCTTCGATATCAGGAATACAGTTACCACAACCAGTTCCCGCGGTGGTGGCGTCCTGGACTTCCTCAACGGTCGTCAGGTTTTTTTCTTTGATAGCTTTGACTATGGTCTCACGATCGACGTTCATGCAATGACAGATAGTATCAGACATGACAATACTCTCCTTTTCTGGTAATCGTAAGTCGCGCAACTTAGCTCAATAAATTAACTCTGTTTTCAATTTAAGTTACCAATGAAATTTCGGGGCGATCACTCAAAAACTCCGGGTAAAAAAAAGAGATTCCTTGCAAAATCCCTCCTGCGTAATTCCCCTCGTATAAATTGTTACCTGATCGGGCGACATATAAGCTATCGATGCAATTGTACACCTCAGCAAGTTCAATTACCTGTTTTTTGAATTCCGGTTCAGCATTAGCAACCAGCACAGAAGGTATCGGGCTGGACAGCACAGTTAGGTCATTGCCGCTATTACCGGCAAAAAGAACCTGGTCAAGATTGAAATTCAATTCTTGGCAAAGAAACTCAATCGCATCCCGTTTGCTGGCATTCCGGGGCAATATGTCAAGCAGACCGATCCGTTTAACCTGGTCGATACTCCAGACCAGTTCAAACTCAACCTTCTGTTTAGCCAGTTGTTGCTCAACCCAGTTAAGAATTTGATTAGGGGGTATGCTCAGGGAAAGGTAGTAGCTCAGTTTGAAATCGTTTTGTTTATCATCTTCTTGCAGTTGCAAGTCTTCACATTTTGCTAAAGTTTGCTGTAAGTCGTGAAGACTTTTCCCGTTCCAGGCTGAGGCTATCCGATTTTTCCAAGACTCAATTTCATCCCAGCCCCTTTGATGGTGCCGGTAAATTTTGGAACCAACGTCGGTAATTACAAAGTGAGGCATCGGCAACTGATATTCAGCGATGGCTTGCTTGACCCGATCGATATGCCAACTGCTTATGTAAACCAGTTTCACATTCGGGTGCGAACTAAAAGCACGAAACCGTTCTCGCGCTTCTGGGTGTTCCAAGTGGCTGCCGCTCGGTATAAGCGCGCCATCTATTTCGGTACATGGGAAGTATGTTGGGGGGGCGCAATCAAGCACTCCGCCGTAAGCAGCGGGAAAATTTATTAAATGGCCGTTCACCGCTTTCTGTTTTTGATCCACTTGAAGAGCTCCATGGAGATGACCAGAGGGGAGGCAACCAGGGTCAGCGTCAGCCAATGGGAAAGTGGCACCGGGGCCACGCCCAAAACTTTCTGCATCAGGGGTATGTTCATGGAGAGGATGTGAATCCCCTGGGCCACCGCCACACCGCCGACGAGCAGCCAGTTGCGACTGAGCGGCACGCGGAAAACCGAGATCCGTTCTGAGCGGCAGTTGAAGGCATGAACGTTTTCCAGCAGGACCATCAGCAGCAGGGTGCTGTTACGCGCCGCCGCCTCGTCCCAACCGATTGACAACAGCCAGTACCAGTTGCCGAAGGCCAGCAGTCCCATACAGACTCCGGAGACGATCGTCTGTTCGATCATCAGGCGATTGAAAACCCCTTCCGTCGGTGGCCGCGGTGGTCGGCCCATACTCCCAGGTTCGCCACCCTCGAAAGCCAGCGCCACGTCTTGAATGCCGTTGGTCACCAGGTTGAGCCAGAGCAACTGCACCGCCATCAGCGGCAGGGGCAGGCCGGCCAGCAGGGCGAGGGAAAACAGGACGATTTCGGCGCCGCCGGTGGAAATCAGCAGATAGACGACTTTGCGAATGTTATCGTAGGCAAATCGCCCCTCCTCCACGCCGCCTTCGATGGAGGCAAAATTGTCGTCGGTGACGATGATCGAGGCGGTATCCTTTGCCACGTCGGTGCCCGATCCCATAGCCACACCGATGTTGGCTCTGCGCAGGGCAGGGGCGTCGTTGACACCGTCACCGGTGACGGCGACAAAATGTCCGAGCATGCCGAGGGCTTCGACGATATCGAGCTTCTGCAGCGGCGCGACACGACTGAAGACGGAGGCCTTTTTCACGACTTCCAGGTACTGGGGGATTTGCGGCGAACCGATCTTCTCCAGCTGATCGCCGGTGACCAGATCATTGCCGTTTTGGGCGATCCCTAATTCACAGGCGATACTCAAGGCTGTGGCCGGGTGATCGCCAGTCACCATGATAACCTTGACGCCGGCCCTCTTACATCTATTGACCGCCTCTTTTACTTCGGGGCGCAGGGGGTCGATCAGGCCAATCAGACCGAGAAAGGTCAGGGGTGGGATGACCTTTTCATCGGCTTTGCCCAAATCAGTCTCCTCTGCCAGGCGTCCCTGGGCGACGGCGATGACCCGGTATCCTCCCTCCGCCAGGGCCAGCGCTTCCTGGCCGATATCCTCGGGGGCAACAGGTTTCTTCCCAGCTTCTGTCTGGATGTCGGAACAGAATTGCAGCACAGCTTCAACCGCACCCTTGACGGCTACGACGATTCCCTCGGCATCCCGGTAAAAGCTGGCAGCGTAGCGGCGTTCTGCTTCGAAAGGAATTTCGCCGACATTTTCCACTGTCGACCTGAGGTCGCTGGGGACCAGACCGATCTTGTAACCGAGGGCAAGAAGGGCCAGGTCGACTGCATCGCCGCTATACTCCCAAATTCCTTCCTTTTCGCTGAGCCAAGCCTCGTTGCAGAGGATGGCTGCCGAAGCCAGACTTTCGAGGTTGCGGCGCGCCGCCGGGGAAGAATCCTCCCCCTGATCGGTTGTGACCTTGCCTTGTCCCGAGTAGCCTTCCCCGGTGACGGCAAAAAGCTGTCCGCCTGGCAGGCTGATGACTTTGGCGGTTTGTTTGTTCACGGTCAGGGTGCCGGTCTTGTCGCTGGCGATGCAGGTGCAGCTGCCCAGTGCCTCCACCGCCGTCAGTTTGCGGACAATAACGTTACGTCGTGCCATGCGAGTGGTGGCGATGGAAAGCGCAACGGTCATCGCCACCGGTAACCCTTCGGGAATGGCCGAGACTGCCAGGGCGACCGCCATGAAAAAGACGTCCATGTAGGAGGCCCCCCTGGTCAGTGAAGTCAGCGCCAGCAGGGCAACGAAGCCAAGGACGATGTAGCTGATCTGGCGGGCGAAGCGTTCCATGCGGATGACCAGAGGCGGCTTGGCCAGTTCCGTTTCGGCCACCGCCCTGGCGATCTGCCCGAGTTCGGTGTTCAAGCCGGTGGCTATGACGACGCCGATACCCCGCCCGGAGGCCACAGTCGAACCGGCAAAAGTCATGTTGCCGCGTTCTGCCAGGGGTCGCTCCCCTTCGAGGGGCTGGCTGTTTTTTTGTGTCGCCTGAGATTCACCCGTCAGCAGGGATTCGTCTATGGCCAGGTTTTTAATTGTGATCAGGCGAAGGTCAGCGGGAACTCGGTTTCCTGATTCGAGAAATACGATGTCCCCGGGTACCAGGCCCTCGCCGGGGATATTCG
>CAMYNR010000128.1 GCA_947259715.1 uncultured Desulfuromonadales bacterium | reverse complement strand
TCCAGTCCGAGCCGCTTCACGGCGGCGCTGTGGGAGCAGATTCAGTAGGTACAGTTGTTGGTGATGGATACCGCCAGCGCGATGATCTCTTTGGTCAGCGGGTCTAGTTTGCCTGGTTTCATGACAGTTTTTAATTTCTGCCAGGTGGCCTCCAAATGATCCGGGTTATTCGCCAGCGCCTGCCAGAAGTTGGGAACAAAATCGATCCCTTTGGTTTCCTTGATATCTTCGTAAACGTCCCTGACTTTGCCGGTTGCATCCTGTGGGGAAACAGTGTGATAAAGTGCCATTAAACACCTCCTGTATGATATAGTGGTCTTCCTCTTTTTTTTGCTTTCACCCCAAAAAATATGAAGCCATTACGAGAAAATCAATACAATTATCTTTGTTTTGATTATCTAAACCCACCATTCCAATATCCTCTCCGAGCCGTAGGCCCTCCAAGCCGGAGGCCAGAACTCATGATTCCACCATTCCAGGTAGACGGCATGACACCAGTGTCGCTAAAAGCTACATGATTTCAATATACTATAGAAATTCTGAAACGTATTAACTACCCTCTGCGGAGCACCTGTCCCGAGGTAGCCCCGACCACTTCGCCGTCTTCCACCGCAAGTTCACCGTTCACAATGACCCAGCGAATTCCTGAGGGAGGTTGCGCCGGATCATCAAAGGTAGAATGGTCGATGATCGTTTCCGGATCGAAAATAACAACATCGGCGCCTAGTCGTTCCCGTAAAATTCCTTTTTTGTAAAGGCCGAATGTCTGGGACGGCAGGGAGGTCATTTTCCGAATCGCCTCTTCCAGGCTGATCACCCCCTGCTTGCGCACATACCGGCCGAGTGCCCGGACCTCGGAACATTTTTTCGAAATATTGCTCGAATTAGGTTTAGATGTAAAATCCATTCGCAGGGTAATAGAAAAGTAATGACTTTATGTCAATAGCCACATCGACAATTGTCGATATACTATGGATACACTCCTATTCTTTACCTTGACATCCCACATGCAATTTGCCAGAAGTGGTGCAATTAGAAATAACAAAGCCAAGCATTCAGGAGGGTGACTCATGCAAAGACCGAAGATATGTGTTGTCGGTGCTTGTAATTTGGATTTGATAAGTTATGTCCATAGACTGCCCAGCATGGGGGAGACCCTTCATGGTAATCGTTTTCAGATGGGATTTGGAGGCAAGGGCGCTAACCAGGCGGTAATGGCGGCCAAATTGGGTGGCGATGTGACCATGGTCACCAAACTCGGCCAAGATGTATTTGGGGAGAATACACTGAAAAATTTCAAATCCTGGGGGGTGAACTCGCAACACGTTCATTTTACGGATCAGGCCTTTTCAGGAGTCGCTCCAATTGCTGTTGATACAGAAGGACACAATTCAATCATCATTGTCACCGGTGCGAATGATCTACTGACCGGCGAGGAAGTCGAGGCCGCCCGCCCGGCTATCGCGGCCTCTCTGATTCTGGTATGCCAGCTTGAAATACCTCTGGACATCAGCCTTGCCGCGCTGCGTATCGCCCGCGAAGAAGGGGTCAAAACCATTTTCAATCCAGCGCCGGCCCTATCAGAGATACCGGAGGAATTTTACCATTTAAGTGATATCTTCTGTCCCAATGAGACTGAAACTGAACTACTCACCGGCATGTCAGTCGGATCGCTGCAGGAAGCTGAAAATGCTGCCAAGGCGCTGATTGAACGCGGCGCCGCCTCGGTGATTCTTACTTTGGGCGAACGCGGCAGTTTATTGGTAACGGGTGCAACCACTGAACACGTAACGGTGGAGCCAGTCAAAGCGCTGGATACTACCGGTGCCGGTGATGCATTTGTTGGAAGCCTGGCCTTTTTTCTGGCAGCCGGGAAATCTTTGTCGGATTCCATCAAGCGTGCCAACGGGATTGCAGCCGTCAGCGTTCAATCATCAGGCACCCAGACGAGTTTTCCTGAAGCCAGGGACCTGCCATCGGAACTGACTAATTGAAAGGAAATGAAATGGACCCGGACAGCATTTCTAAAATGACAGGCGCAGAAATGGCCCAATATATCGATCATACGCTGCTTAAACCGGAAGCAAATCGTGCCGCGCTGGACAAGCTATGTGAGGAGGCTATTTTACATGGATTTAAAGCCGCGTGTGTTAATTCCGGCTGGGTTGGCTATGTGGCAGAAATGCTCAAAGGGAAAAATATTGCGGTATGCTCCGTGATCGGCTTCCCGTTGGGTGCAATCTGCTCTCCGGCCAAAGCTTTTGAAGCCCGACAGGCAGTTGAAGACGGGGCCCAAGAACTGGATATGGTACTCAATATTGGTGCAATGAAATCCGGTGATCTTAAAGCGGTAGAACAAGACATCCAGGCTGTGCGACTCGAAGCCAATAGTCCGGTTGTCTTAAAAGTGATTATCGAAACCTGTCTGTTGACCAATAGTGAAAAAACTAAGGCCTGTGAAATTGCCCAAAATGCAGGGGCCGATTTTGTCAAAACCAGTACCGGTTTCTCTATGGGCGGGGCTACCGTAGAGGATGTAATCCTGATGCGCAAAG
>CAMYNR010000127.1 GCA_947259715.1 uncultured Desulfuromonadales bacterium | reverse complement strand
GCGGCCGGGTGACCGACAACAAAGGCAATCCCCAGGCGGGGGTTGCAGTCACCGTTCAGAACCAGGGAGGCGGTCCGACCTATAATGATGTCACCGATGCCAATGGCATCTATGGCGTGCTGGTCCCTCCCAATGCGACCTACGACATTACCGGGGGCACAGCCAAAGTCTCTGGCGTTTCCATCGGTGCGTCCACCTCCTCAGCATCAGCCAGCCGGGAGAATGTTGATCTCTGGATCGTTGCCGACCTGCCAGCTGACGTCAAAATGGATCTGCTCTGGCGGCGTCCCGATACCGGTGAGACCGTTGCCTGGATCATGGATGGGGTAGAACCGATTCAAAATCTCACCTATGGGACCATCGTCTCATCCATGCCGACCTATTGGCAGATCCAGGGGACCGGCGATTTCGATGGCGATGGGACCAGCGACCTGCTGTGGCGCCGCCAGGATACCGGCGAAACCCTGGTCTGGCTGATGAACGACTTAAATCCGCTGCCGCAGATCAGCTACGGCACCATCATCAGTAATATGCCGGCCTACTGGGAAATTCAAGGGGTCGGCGATTTTGACGGCGACGGCAAGGATGATCTGCTGTGGCGACGCCCAGATTCCGGAGAGACGGTGGTCTGGCTGATGGATGGGACAACCAACATCGCCAGCCTGACCTATGGCACCATCATCAATTCCATGCCCTCCTACTGGCAGATTCAGGGCGTGGGTGACTTTGACGGCGACGGCAGGGACGACCTCCTGTGGCGGCGTCCAGACAGCGGCGAAACTGTGGTCTGGCTGATGGACGGGGTCAGCGACATCGGTAGCCTCACCTACGGCACCATCATCAATTCCATGCCGAGCTACTGGCAGATTCAAGGCGTGGCAAACTTTAACGGCAACTAACCTTGCCGGTCAAAATCCTGCCTCGGGTTCACAAATCACTAAGAATGAAATAGCGGAAGGACCAGCTTCCGCTATTTCATTCTTAGCCTTTCTAAATCAAAGATTGACTTAAACAAAATAATTTAAGTATTTTGTCTGGCAGTCGATAAGAACCTGAAGCATCTGTTCAACTCTCGGCTCAATAAGCCAGTGACAATCGAGCAGCTTACTTTTCCGATATAATTATGAAGTCAGGACTCAGCGCATGAAAGACATCCAAATTGTGCTATGCACCCCCGACATGCACAGACCCACAGCTCGAAAATGCATTGAGCGGTTAAAAGCCACCGACCTTTCCCGGGCCGAACTGAACATTATCGATAATGCATATGACAAAAGCTTCAGCCACCCGGCGGTTATGGAGAGCTTTCTTCGCAATGCCGAAGATACTCCGATCATCTTCCTGGACGATGATGTCTTCATTGAGGACCGGGACTGGATTTACACTCTCTGGGAGGAGGCAGCAAAACATGATGCCGCCATCGCCGGTTGCATCCATACTTTTGAAAGCGGAGAAATAAACCATCAAGGGGTTCTGGTTTATGACGATGCCAGCACAGAACTACTGCGGGAGCCTTTGGCCACCAAGCCTTTCGTGCCGGCAGTAAGCAGTGCAGTCATGCTGGTCAAAGAACCCAAGCGACTGAGCTTCAATACCGCGCTGAAAAAATATCAGCATGATATCGATATCTGCCTGCTGGCTTGGCAGCAAGGGATGCAGGTCATCTGCTGTTCCGATCTGCAGGTCGTGCATATTCAGGCCGAGTACATGAGCACCCGTGCCGATTTCCGCCCGGTCTTTGCTCAAGATAGTCAAACCTTCCAAGAAAAATGGCGCGAATTTACGGGAAAAGACCTTTATGGGATTCCTGAACTACTCCCCTTTGGTGATTTTTCCAAGGGCAAGAACTGGGAACGTTTTTACAACGAAGCCTCTCTGAAAAGCACCGACAAACCAGAGCTAGCGATCCCCATGTTTCAGGAGGTCAGCAAAGACTGCCCTCACTCCTGGCGCCGGGCAAACGCCTATTATCACCTCTATCGCTTGGAAGGCAGGGCCTCCCACCTTGAAAATTGTCTGCAATTGAATCCGGATCATATGAAGGCTCGCTACGAACTGGACAATCACCTACAAAAGGCTTGAAACGTGCGCCAATTCAATGAGATTAAACTCGCCGTCGGGATTGCTCCGCGAAACGAACTTTCCCTCTCGCAGCTCGAGGATCTGCAGCTGTTGGCAGCAGATGTCAGCCAGGTTTTCCACCCACAAAGCAGCTCCTTCTGGGATCAACAGACAAACCCAGAAAGATCAAGCCAAAACCTGCTTCAGGCCGCCTTGTTTGAAGATTTTCGGCTCTTTTGGGATTATTTTATTTTGGTGGATTCCCCGGACCACCTGAGCCTGGGAAACCTGAAACAGCTCGTCCGCAAGGCTGAAGAGGAAAAACTGGACATTCTGGGCGGAAAGACCGAAGGGACGGCCAGCTCTGAAAGCAGTGACGCCCTGCTACTGGTCCGGAACGACTGCCTAAGAGCGTTTTCGAAAAAGTATTCCGTCGAGTCCTGGCTGCAAATTCCGCAGAACAGTTCGCCGCTCACTGCGCTTTTGATTCAGCTCGAAC
>CAMYNR010000126.1 GCA_947259715.1 uncultured Desulfuromonadales bacterium | reverse complement strand
AAAGCCTGGTGACGATTCGCCAAACCTTTCGTTTTCATCTGTCTTTGCAGCTTTTCTGGCAGACGGGACGGCAAACCAACCCAGCCCCAGGCCCCGCCTTTATCCGCTTAGTTTGCCGCCAGATAGTCATCAATCGCGGCCGCGGCGCGTTTCCCATCCCCCATAGCGAGAATAACTGTCGCCCCGCCGCGGATGATGTCGCCTCCGGCAAAAACGCCGGGAAGATTGGTGGCGCCGGTTTCATCGGCGACGATGTTGCCCCAGCGGTTCAACTCCAGTTCGGGAGCGGCGGAGGTCAGAATCGGGTTTGCCTGGGTTCCGAGGGCATTGACGACAACATCAACTGCGAGGTCGTAGACCTCCCCTTCGAGCGGGACCGGCCGGCGTCGACCGGAGTCATCCGGCTCACCCAGCGCCATCTTCTGGCAACTTAAAGCTGAGCACCAGCCGTTCTCTTCGGCTTTGATGCCAAGCGGGGAGGTCAGCAGAACCAGTTCGACGCCTTCCTCTTTGGCGTGCTGGATCTCTTCAAGGCGGGCGGGCATTTCCGCTTCGCTGCGCCGGTAGACGATCATCGCCCGTTCGGCACCCAACCGACGGGCGGTGCGGACGCAGTCCATGGCGGTATTACCAGCGCCGATAACTGCGACTTTCTTACCCTGGATAATCGGGGTGGCGGAGTTCTGGCTCTGCCCGGCGCCCATCAGGTTCACGCGGGTCAGGTACTCATTGGCGGCGTAAACCCCTTTCAGGTTCTCGCCAGGGATATTGAGCATCATCGGCAGTCCGGCACCGTTGCCGATGAAGACGACGTCAAACTGCTCTTTGAGCTGTTTCAGCGTCAGAGTTTTACCGATGATGACGTTGCACTCGATCTCAACACCTTGCTCAACCAGCTGCTCAACTTCAATGTCAATGATCGACTTTGGCAGGCGAAATTCGGGGATGCCGTAGCGTAAGACACCACCGGTGTCGTGCAAAGCTTCAAAGATGGTGACGCCATGACCCAGCTTACGCAGTTCACCTGCGGCGGTCAGCCCGGCCGGGCCACAACCGATGATGGCAACTTTCTTACCTGTCTCGGCAACGACTTCGGGTTTTTCCACCTTATCGACATTTGCCAGGGCCCAGTCGGCGACAAAGCGCTCTAAGTTGCCAATAGCAACCGGTTCACCTTTGGCGGCATGCACACATTTAGCTTCGCATTGCTCTTCTTGCGGACAGACCCGACCACAAACGGCTGGCAGAGCGTTGTCGCCTTTCAGGTACTTGGCAGCCTTGGGCAGATCACCGGCGGCCAAGGCGGTGACAAACTCAGGGATAGACACCTGAACAGGGCAGCCGGCGACGCAGGGCTTGTGCTTACAGTCGAGACAACGCTGGGCTTCGCGCTGGGCTTGTTCCAGGGTCAGTCCCAGATTAACTTCTTTAAAGTTGCGGCTGCGCTCGGCGGCATCCTGCGCTGGCATCACAACCCGTTTGATCTGCATCCGTTCTTTCGCAGATAATTCTGGCCGCATCTTTTCTTCTCCTTAAGCCTTCGTTGCAGTAGATGCAAGCTGACAGGCGTGGGCTTCTTCTTTCTGGTACATGCTCAAGCGGTCGATCAGGATGTCGAAGTCGACCTGATGGGCATCGAATTCGGGTCCGTCAACACAGGCAAATTTGGACTTACCCTGGATAACCACCCGGCAACCACCGCACATGCCGGTTCCATCGATCATGATCGGGTTGAGACTGACGATGGTCTTGATGCCATGGGGACGGGTCTGCTCGGCAATAGCCCGCATCATTGGCACCGGCCCGACAGCAAAGACGGCATCAGGACGGCGTTCGGGATCAGCAATCATCACTTCGAGCTCGGCGGTAACAAAGCCCTGACGACCCAGTGAGCCATCTTCGGTGGTGATTTTGAGCTCATCAGAGAAGGCGCTCAGTTGGTCAGCAAGAATGATCAACGATTTGCTGCGGCCACCGATAACTGTCATGACGCTATTTCCTGCAGCGGCGAGAGCTTTGGCCATGGGATACAGAACTGCGGTTCCGACACCACCGCCGATACAGGCGACCCGCCCCCATTTTTCAATTTCGGTCGGCATGCCTAACGGACCAGCGACATCACGGATGAATCCACCAGCCGGGATAGCGACCAGTTTCCGCGTCGCGGCACCGATAGCCTGAATAAACAGCGTAATGGCCCCTGCGACCGGATCGGCATCACCGATAGTCAGCGGAATTCTTTCGTCACCTTTAGCAGAACGCACGATCACAAACTGGCCGGCTTTGCGGGCAGCTGCGACCCGCGGAGCCTTCACCTGCATCCGGTGCAGATCAGGAGCCAGGACTTCGTTGCTTACCACTTCAAACATCCACTTTTCTCCATTGCGATAAAATAGCTTCAGGCCCAAACTGTGCTGGGAGTTTAGGCCTTGACCGCTGTTCTCAGAGTGAACCCGGGACCTGCTATTTTCTGCCGCTGCTTATCCTCGCTCACTGCTTCATAGCGATGCTCTTCTTTCCCTTCAGCCGGCATAATTCATCATAACCCGCTTTGCCGATTATTTCACCGTTGCGGAAACGATAAGCACGGCTCAGGCTGACACCTTCGCGGGCAGCAGCAAAAACCTGCCAATAAAGTTGCTCTGATCAAGACACCAACGCAAGAAACGCCCGCAATATGGTCATCGTGAGCGTTTCGCGGGTTTTAAGCATTGACCTTAGTCAAATCCGCTGAGAGGAGATGAACTTTGGGAACCCAGGCCGGGCTGAAGAAAGACAGTTCAGCAACTGTTATCCAGATAAAAAAATAGATTAATTCGCTTTTCCCAGAATCATTCAGGCTGCGGGTTCGCGTCCTGGCAGCCCTGCTATTGCATCGAGGAAGCGGCAACTCGAATTTCGGGTTGCCGCTTTTCTTTCAGGCGTTGATTTTCAGCAACTGTAAGGCGAAGGTCAGCTCACACCCGGCCAGGGAGTGGTTGCCATCCAGCGTCACCTGCTGCTCATCGACCGCGACAATAAGCATGATCCGCTCCTGACCGTCCTTGAACTGCAGGCTCAGCTTCCCCCCGATCCGAATTTCCTTGTCCGCGGGGAACATATCTCGTTGCAAGGTAATCATATTTTCTTTTAACCGCGGGCCATAAGCGTCTTCCGGCCCGAGGATAATATTTCTCACCTCCCCCTCTGCCATGCCGACGATCCCTTCCTCCAGGGCAGGAAACACATCGCCACCGCCCAGAGTGATTTCCAATCGGTCGTCGCCTTCACGACTGTCGAAAATCCGACCATTGTCAAGGGTGCCGATATACTGCACAGCGACCCGGTCACCAATTTTTGCAACTTGCATATTCTACTCCTGTTTACAAAACTTTTTGACTCATCCGCAGAGCATCCGCATAGTAACCTTTAAATCCGCTGCCAGACGCCCGCCGATTATAGTTCGGGGGCGGCACGGGAAAACTGGCGCCCGCTTCAAACCTTACTGAAAACAGGTTCACTTCCGCTGAAGACCCAAGTGGGCGAATTTTTCCTGCATCACGTGGTAGAGATAGTCATAGACCTCTTCCCAGCTGCGCAAAAATGAGGGCAGCTCCTTCACCAGAACCTCTTCCATTTCTTCGAGCACCTCGCCATCGCGAGAATTCAACGCATCCATCACCACTTCGAACATATTCAGGACCTCCCAAAGATTGTCCCGATCGAAGGGTCGCGGGTCCGGCTTGCCGGTAAACCGCGGCTGATCACGAAATTCCTTGTTGCGCAGATATTTATATTGCAGATCAGACGGTTTGATTTCAATTCCCATGAGATCCCCCTAGGCGCTCTTCGAACCGCAGCCGTGCTTGCAATGACTTTTGCAAATACTGCCATTGCTGCCGCGGTTCGGATCATCCAGGAAGCTGGCCAGCGAATCGGCGAGTACATACCACTCGCCCTCGACCTCTTCACCACTGAGCAGGCCGCGCTTGATATGAATCATGACATTTACCGCTGTGGTATTCATCGCTTCCGCAGCTTCAGCCAACGGTAATTTTTCGCTTTCGTTTTTCATGGTTTGT
Organism: uncultured Desulfuromonadales bacterium; assembly: GCA_947259715.1. Taxonomy (GTDB): domain Bacteria; phylum Desulfobacterota; class Desulfuromonadia; order Desulfuromonadales; family Geopsychrobacteraceae; genus Malonomonas. Next base: position 7,957 of record CAMYNR010000126.1, on the reverse strand, counting down.
TCCTTTCTAGATAATAATTCCGCACAAAGATCGTTCCTCTCCAGAGAGAAGACCTCCCCTCCTAGCCCACCGGGGCTTTGATGATCCGAAACCGTTCGTCGAAATAGGGGCTCAGCAACGGCCGCACATCCCCCCAACTCAGTCCACCGCCGCCGCAGCCGGGGCGCGGGACAACAACCTTTTCCCAACCATTGCGATCAACCAGCTGACGCAACTCTTCTCCAGACTGCCTGATCAGCTGCAGGTCGGGAACTTCCCAGGGGGTGTGCTCCACTGGAAAGCTGACCAGGCGCTGCCCCAAATCGAAGACATGATTGCCAAACTGGTTGATCTTTTCTCCCAATAGCAGCGGCAGGTCTGGAAACCTGTCTGCCGCCTGCCTGGCCGTACCCCGCGCCATGACATTTTTGCCGCTGCGAGCCACTTTGCCGTTGGTGGTAATCGCCACCACATAGCCCTGGTTATGATATTCCCAGAGATTTCCCGACAATTCCTGGATCTGGCTGCCCTCAGCGACCCAGGGCGAAAGGTCCAGCAATTTGACCGCGCTTTGCTCGATCTCTGCCCTGACCTGGGAATCAAGCTTTTTCAGCCATTGCCGCGGTGCTTCATCCAAGCCATAAAACGCGCCGGCCAGCATGCCGGCGATCGCTCCGGTGGTATCGGCATCCCCCCCCTGATTGACCACCCCGACCAGGCATTCCTCAAAACTGCCTGTGCCGAAAAAATAGTGAAACACCGTCTGCAGGGTCTCAACGATGTAGCCGGAGGCATGGCCTTTGTAGTTATTGAACTTAAAGTTCGGATATTCAGCGATTAATTCCCGAACCATGGCATGCAGCTGAAAGCGGTCGGCACCCAGCATCGCCGCCTGAACCATGCGCCCGAGGGTGATGCAGCCAGCATCGGAGAGGGGATGATTATGCGTCAGATGCGCCTGTTCCAGGGTGCAGCGTTCCAATAGCCGATCATCTCCAAGGGTAAACAGGATCACCGGGGCCATCCGCATGGCGGCACCGTTGCCGGCGTCCCAATCGTTGCATGGCACTTCCAGGGTTCCATCGCGCATATAGCTGCGAATCCCTTTGCGGACAGTGGCACCGATATCGATAGGCTTGGAGCGCATCCAGGCGAGGAATCGTTCGGCGACTTCCTGCCGGTCCCAACCCTGTTTGGCCAGCACCGCCCTGGAGATTGCCAGGGACATCTCGGTATCGTCGGTCACCTGACCCGGTTTGACGCCCAGCCAGCCTCCGCCACGCATCTTTTTGTGGATTTTGTACTGACTCTGGATCTCGCCGGGAGTCATAAACTCAGTGGTCGCCCCGAGAGCGTCGCCGAGGGCGACGCCTAAAAAGACCGCCTGAGCTTTTTGGTCGAGCTCTTCGCGCAACATCATCAGCCCCCGATCAGCACCTGGACCTCATATTCGCCCCCGATAACCAACTGCTCCCCTTCCCCTTTCAGCAACGATTTGGGCAACAAGCCACTGAAAAAGAAAATTTTGGTCAGCGGCACCTCAGCTTTAATCACCCGGCTGCCAAACTCCCAGGCCTTCTCGAAATCATCAGTGAACGAATTGAGATTATTCAGCCGCAGCAGGTAGTCATACTTACCGGTCTGTTCCAGGACCTGGTGTTCGGAAAAATCGTTGATGCCGCGGTAGAGGGTCATGTGGGTCTCATCCGGATAGCGGCGGCGCAGCTCATACTGGACAAATTCGTAAAGCAGATCGAGCTGGCGCAGGATGGCGCTGGTCCGGGCCGAGCCCTTCATCCGCTCGACCGTATAAAGGAAATAAGCCTCGGAATGAATATCCTCAATCGGCTCATGATGAAACAGCGGTGGCAGGCCAAGCCGCGATTCGACCCAGCCTTTAAGAACGGCCCCTTCGATGGAGTTGCTATCGAACAGCCAACCTCGTAAAAATCTCAGGTAGCTGTTTTTCAGCGCTTTGCGGCTACTGCGCGAAGTCTGACTTTCCCATTGATGCAGCTGAAAGCGGACATCCATAAAATCGTGAAAGATCTGCCCCCGCTCGAGGGGATCGAAGACAGACTCCAGTTTGGTGAACAGGGGCTTACCGCTGCAGCGCACGCCCTGAATCTCGATCGGCTGCGGATTGCCGTTATACAGCCGCGAAGCGATCGCCCAGGGGGGCAGGTTGCAATGGTTAAGCGAGGTGGCTTCCATGGTGATGGCGTTTCTTTCAGCTGTAGAGGTTGCTTGTTTTTTATGCAGAAAACCCTGACGGCTAGGCAAAAATGAAGAATAATCAGAGGATTTCTGCAGTTTTTGAACTTTCAGGAGGAGATACAGCATAAGCCATGCCGAGTCTTAACCCTTTCGCTATTTGGCATGGTCTGAGTGGCGAAATACGGAAGAGGAGAAACAACACAATCTGCAAAAAATGCTACCATTAGAAAACACCACCAACCCCAGGTTATTTAAACCCCGGAGGCCCCAATGACTTTGATGGAGCTGCGCAACACCCGTACAACCATCCTCAACCAGGGAACACCCGCAACCAAGCGGGAAGAGATCCGCGAGTATTTCCACAAAACCTTCAGTATCGATGAGCAACTCTACGAAACCCTGGTCGACGATGCCGCCTTTTACCTGCGCGCCGAGCCGCTGCGCCATCCGTTGATTTTCTATCTAGGCCACACCGCGACCTTCTATATCAATAAGCTGATCATCGCCAAGCTGATCAGCGAACGGATCAACCCGCGCTTCGAAGCGATGTTCGCCGTCGGGGTTGATGAAATGTCCTGGGATGATCTGGACGAAGCCAATTACGACTGGCCTAGCGTCGCCGAGGTCAAAGCCTACCGCGACCAGGTGCGTGCACGGCTAGATGAGGTGATCAGCACTCTGCCGCTGCAGCTGCCGATCACCTGGGACAGCCCGTTCTGGGCGATCCTGATGGGGATCGAGCACCAGCGCATCCACCTGGAAACCTCTTCGGTGATTATCCGCCGTATGCCCCTTGAGAAAGTTCGCCAGTTGCCGCTCTGGGAGATCTGCAACGAGACTGGCAGCGCACCGAAAAATGCCTTGTTGCCGGTCACCGGCGCCCTGGTCGAATTGGGCAAAAGCAAAGACCACCCCCTCTACGGCTGGGATAACGAATTTGGCCGGCATCGCTTTGCCGTCGAGGCTTTCCAGGCCAGCAAGTACCTGGTTTCAAATCAGGAATTTCTCGAATTCGTCGAAGCGGGAGGCTACCGCAAGCAAAACTTCTGGACCGACGAGGGCTGGCGCTGGATCGGGTTTTCCAAAGCGGAACAACCGCTTTTCTGGATCAAAAAAGGAAAGAATAACTATCGCTTTCGCACCATGTCTCAGGAAATTGACATGCCATGGGACTGGCCGGTCGAGGTCAACTACCTGGAAGCCAAAGCCTTCTGCAACTGGAAGGCACAGTCCACCGGCCTGCCGATCCGCCTGCCGACCGAGGATGAGTGGTCCTGCCTGCACGATCAGCTCGATCTGCCCGATCAGCCCTACTGGGAAAAAGCACCGGGCAATATCAATCTGGAATACTGGGCCTCATCCTGTCCGATCAACCGGTTCCGCCAGGGGGATTTTTATGATGTCGTCGGCAACGTCTGGCAGTGGACCGAAACCCCGATCAGCGGCTTTGACGGTTTCGAAGTTCATCCCTACTATGATGATTTCTCCACGCCCACCTTCGATACCCAGCATAATCTGATCAAGGGCGGCTCCTGGATTTCCACCGGCAACGAGGCGACCCGCGACAGCCGCTATGCTTTTCGCCGGCATTTTTTTCAGCACGCCGGCTTTCGCTATATCGCCTCTGCACAACCACTGCAAAGCTCCGAAGCGATGTATGAGACCGACGCCTCCGTCGCCCAATATTGTGATGCCCACTTCGGCCCGGATAAATTCAAAATTGGCAACTTTCCGCAGCGGCTGGTCGAGATCTGCCTTAAAGCACTGGGCAACCGCCAGAAGCAGCGCGCTCTCGATCTCGGCTGCGCCGTCGGCCGCGGGAGCTTTGAACTGGCGAAACATTTCGATTTTGTCTCCGGCATCGACTTCTCGGCCCGCTTTATCCGCATTGCTCATCAGTTGCAGGAAAAGGGCGTAATTCACTATCAACTGCCGGAGGAGGGCGAGATCGTCAGCTACCATGAAAAACGGCTGAGCGATTTCGGCTTGCAGGAGACTGGCGAGCGGATCGAATTCTTCCAGGGGGATGCCCACAATTTAAAACCGCAGTTCACTGATTACGATCTGGTTCTGGCAGCGAATCTGCTGGATCGCCTTTATGAACCGGCCCGCTTCCTATCCGAGATCCATCGGCGACTTAGAATCGGCGGGCTGCTGGTGCTCGCCTCGCCCTATACCTGGCTGGAGGAATACACCAAACCGGAAAACTGGCTTGGCGGGGTTCGCAGAGCCGGAGAGCCATACACAACCCTGGAAGGCCTGCACGATCTGTTGGAACCGCATTTTCAGCGCCGCGGAGCCCCCCTGGACGTCGAATTCGTCATCCGCGAGACCGCCCGCAAATATCAGCATACGGTTTCCCAGCTGACCATCTGGGAACGGATCAGATGAGCCAGACCGACTTCGACATCGACCGGGCACGGCGCGAAACCCGCGGTTGTGGCACCATCATTCACTTCAATAACGCCGGAGCCTCCTTGCCGCCAGCGCCGGTCTGCGATGTCGTGCACCAATACCTGCAGCAGGAAGAATTGCAGGGCGGCTATGAGGTCATGGAAAAACAGGCCGAGGCCCTGGAGAACTTTTACGCCGCCTCGGCCAGGCTTTTGAACTGCAATCATGAGGAAATCGCCTTCGTCGACAGCGCCACCCGCGGCTGGTCGATGGTCTTTTACGCCTTTGATTTTCAACCCGGCGACCGCATCCTGACCGGCAGCGCCGAGTACGGCAGCAACCTGACCGCAATGCTGCAGCAGGCCAGGCGCCTGGGGGTGGAGATTGTCTTTGTTCCGGATGATGCCCATGGCCAGATTGATTGTCAGGCGCTCAAAGAAATGCTCGACGAGCGGGTCAAGCTGATTGCCCTGACCCATGTTCCCTCCGGCGGCGGGTTGATCAACCCGGCCGCCGAGGTCGGCAAGCTTGCCTGGTACGCCGGAATTCCATTTTTGCTCGACGCCTGTCAGTCGCTGGGCCAACTGCCGATCGACGTCAACCGGATCTGCTGCGACATCCTCTGCGGTACCGGGCGCAAGTTTCTGCGCGGGCCACGCGGCACCGGGCTGCTTTATGTGCGCAAGAAATGGCTGGACAAGCTGGAGCCGCCGCTGCTCAATCACCACGCGGCGCCCCTGCTCTCCGCCAGCAGCTACCGGCTGCGCGACGACGCCAGACGGTTCGAGTGCTGGGAACGCCATTATGCCGGCCAGCTCGGCTTAGGCGTGGCCATCGATTACGCCCTGGGCTGGGGGCTGGAGTCGATTGCCACCCGGATCGCTACCCTTGCCGGGAGATTACGTACCGAGCTGCAACTGATCCCCGGAGTCAGCCTGGCCGACCTGGGGCTAAAACGGTGCGGAATCGTCACCTTTTATACGGATCAGTTGGCTGCCGGGGAGTTGCAGAAAAAGCTCGCCGAAAAACGAATCAACGTCTCGCGGGTGCCTTTCTCGGCCAACCCAGTGCAGGCCGAACAGCGACAGCTGCCGGAACTGGTGCGCGCTTCGCTGCACTACTACAACAGTGATGAGGAGCTGGAATATTTTCTTGATATTCTGGGTTCTCTGCTTAAAAACGCCTGAAGCAAACGACGCTTTCCTGCTGTTCGTCTCAGTTCCCTTTGCAGAAATCGGCAAGGACCGGGTTCGCACCCAACTGAAATCGTGCTTTCTCCCCCCTGATGAGACCAAAGTGACCAGCAAAACCTTTCCCACCCGGGCGAAGCGGATGCACAGCCGGCCGCAGTGTTTTTCTGGGAATGGTGCAAACGGGGGATATTGCCGCAGCCCTGTTAATCCGGCGCAACCGATTGTTAAGATTTTTCCTTGATTTTCATTGCCGAACGATTAATTATTCTTGGCATTCGTTGGACAAGACCTCTCCAGCAGGCCATGCCCGGCACTTTCCGCCGACACCTGGACGTACCGCCCTCGCTGCCGACGGACATCGTGAACTCTGTCCCTAAGGGTAGCGCATGTCCCATTCTCTGTTTGTACCCAAGCTCTGGACCAGCCTTCAGCAAGGCGACTCCCGGCACAAATTTTTCAATGATCTGCTGGCCTGAATTATTGTCGGCATTGTTGCCCTTCCCCTGGCAATCGCTTTCGGGATCGCTTCCGGCGTCAAGCCCGAACAGGGTTTATACACCGCGATCATCGCCGGTTTTATCATCTCCGCACTCAGTGGCAGTCGGGTGCAGATTGGTGGCCCGACCGGTGCATTTATCGTTATCGTCTACGAAATCATCCAGGAATTCGGCTACGATGGGCTGGCCATCGCGACCTTGATGGCCGGGGCCCTGCTGATCCTGATGGGCCTGGCGCGATTGGGCGGGGTGATCAAGTTTATTCCCTATCCGGTCACCGTCGGCTTCACCAGCGGCATCGCCCTGATTATCTTCATCGGCCAGATCCGCGATCTGCTCGGCCTGGAGATGGCTCAGATCCCCTCGGAGTTTCTCGAAAAAATCAGCGTCTACGCCAGCCAGCTGCACAGCCTGTCGGTCCCAGCGACCCTGATCAGTCTCCTGACACTGCTGATCATTTTTGGCTGGCCTCGCCTGACCCATCGCGTCCCCGGTTCACTGATCGCGATTCTGGTCACCACAGCGCTGGTTGCCCTGCTCGATCTGCCGGTCGCAACCATCGGCAGCCGGTTCGGGGCCATCCCCAGCAGCCTGCCGGTACCGCACCTGCCGCCCTTACCGAATTGGGACCAGCTGACCCAGCTTTTTTCTCCGGCGCTGACCATCGCAATTCTGGCCGGGATCGAATCTCTGCTTTCCGCCGTTGTCGCTGACGGAATGACGGAGGGGCGTCATCGCAGCAACATGGAACTTGTCGCTCAGGGGGTAGCCAATCTCGCCTCGCCACTTTTCGGCGGAATTCCCGCCACAGGCGCAATTGCCCGCACCGCGACCAACATCAAAAATGGCGGCAGAACACCCATTGCAGGCATGGTTCACGCGATTACGCTGCTGCTGATCCTGCTCTTTTTTGGCAAATGGGCGGTTCTGATTCCCATGCCGACCCTGGCAGGAATTCTGGTCGTTGTTGCCTGGAATATGAGTGAAGCGCATCTTTTTTTGAAACTTCTGAAGGGGCCGCGCGGGGACGTGCTGGTTCTTCTTTCGACCTTCGGACTTACCGTGCTGATCGATCTGACGGTTGCCATTCAGGTCGGCATGGTCCTCGCCGCGTTCCTCTTCATGCAGCGGATGGCGGAAGTCACTCAGGTCGGTTTCATCACCCGGGAACTGCGTGACGATGAAGACGAAAGAGAGGACGACCCCAAAGGCCTGCAGGGTCGAAGCATCCCCTCAGGAGTCGAAGTTTTCGAGATCAACGGCCCGTTTTTTTTCGGTGCGGCCGATAAATTCAAGAACGCCCTGAGCAGGGTCAGCACCCCTCCCCAAGTCTTGATTCTGCGCATGCGTCACGCTCTGACGCTTGACGCAACGGCCCTGCAAGCACTGGAAAACGTTCTCGACAGATCGAAACGAAATGGCACCCAGCTGGTGCTTTCCGGCGTTCACACCCAACCGCTGGAGGTGATGGAACGGGCCGGTTTCATCAAAGCGATCGGTGCAGAGAATGTGTTTGCTGACATCGACACGTCGTTGGCCCGGGCGTATGAAATTGTCGGTATTGCCCCACCTGCAAATCAATCAACCATGCCGGGCGACAAAACGAATTCTGCGGTGAACTGACAAAAAAGCCGGCCGGGCTAACCCGGCCGGCCAGAAATAAGCCGTCCAGCTTGG
>CAMYNR010000125.1 GCA_947259715.1 uncultured Desulfuromonadales bacterium | reverse complement strand
CTCCAGCGGCATGGTGTGGGTGACGAATTCGTCCAGCTTAATCTCGCCAGCGAGATAGCGCTCGACGTAACCGGGCAGCTCGGAGCGGCCGCGGACGCCACCGAAGGCGGTGCCGCGCCAGACCCGGCCGGTGACCAGCTGGAAGGGCCGGGTCGAAATTTCCTGGCCGGCCCCGGCCACCCCGACGATCACCGATTCTCCCCAGCCCTTGTGGCAGGACTCCAGGGCGGCGCGCATGATCTCGGTGTTGCCGATACATTCGAAGGAATAATCAACCCCGCCGTCGGTCATGTCGATCAGAACCTCCTGGATCGATTGGTCATAATCGAGCGGATTGATGCAGTCGGTGGCGCCAAAATCGCGGGCCATTGCAAACTTGGCCGGGTTGATGTCGATGCCGATGATCCGCTCCGCTTTGGCTAGCTTGGCGCCCATGATGGCCGACAGGCCGATGCCGCCGAGACCGAATACAGCGACGGTCGCTCCCGGCTCCACTTTGGCGGTGTTGAGCACCGCTCCCAGGCCGGTGGTGACCCCACAGCCGAGCAGACAGACCTTCTCCAGGGGAGCTTCTTTGCTGATTTTGGCCACCGCGATCTCCGGCACCACGGTGTATTCGGTGAAGGTCGAGGTGCCCATGTAGTGGAGAATCGGCTGACCGTTCTTATAAAAACGGGTCGTCGCGTCAGGCATCAAGCCCTGCCCCTGGGTGGCGCGGATCGCCTGGCAGAGGTTGGTTTTGCCGCTCAGGCAAAACTTGCATTTGCCGCACTCCGGGGTGTAAAGGGGAATCACATGATCGCCTGCAACCACCGAAGTCACCCCGGGGCCGACCTCCTCAACGATCGCTCCGCCTTCATGTCCGAGGATAACCGGAAATTTACCCTCCGGATCCTCCCCCGAAAGGGTGAAAGCATCGGTATGGCAGACGCCGCTGGCCACCACGCGCAGCAACACCTCCCCCTGCTTGGGGCCCATCACCTCAACTTCCTCGATTTTCAGCGGCTTGCCTGCTTCCCAGGCGACCGCAGCACGTGACTTAAGCATCGATTTGTCTCCTTTTCTTGGTTGCTGATGGAACTATTGTACCTGTTCCTGGCAGAATGATAATGACCGCAAACGGCAAACCAGGATTGCCAAGGAGCACCATGAGGCTGGGGGAAACGGACTTGCCGAATTCAGGGTTCCTCATTGTTGCCGATGGCACTTAATCAGCTGGGAACACAGGGAAAAAGAACGGGAAGGTATCTTGTCAGAAGTGACCCAATAAACCGGCAAAGGCTTTACCGAAAATGACGAAACAGTGATGGGGGCAAAAAAATGATGAATGAATTGGTTGAATGGACAGTTTCATGCCCCTATTGTGGTGAGAATATAGAGGTGCTTCTGGATGGCTCCATTCCAGAACAAAGCTATATTGAGGACTGTCAGGTTTGTTGTCGCCCGATTAATTTTTATGTTTCAATCGAAGATGATGGCGGTATCAGCGTGACCGTTACCAGTGAGAACCAATAAAGTGTTGTAACCACAACATTATCTGCCAGGCAGTGTCAGATTATCTCCTGTCCTCATCAGTCCTTGCACTTATGAAATCCTTTTTGAAGCAACTTGCGCAAAGCGCGAATCGACGGAAATGGTTTTGCCTATGAGGGGTTAAAAACTCCATATGTTTGAGACAAACATTTTTTGACGTAACTCCCCTAATGGCGTATTTTGAAAATGAATCGTCAAGGGGGGAGGCAATTCGAAAGATCTACCACCATTGGCGAAATGGTGGTTTTTTGTTGGAATTACTATAATCAGCAATTGATTATAATTACAGAACTTTTGAGCTGATATTCAGGGAGCCGGAGATATAAATGTTCCCGGGTTCCGCCTAATCCCTGCTAGATTTCAAAAAATTATTTATACCCTGGAGGAGCAAATGATTAAGGTTCTAATCTTTTCAACTTTTATATTACTCACGAACAATTTAACTGTATTTGCAGGTGGAGAGGATAATATAGAAGATTTTTTCAATGACGAAACTGTCGAATTAAGACTCAACCAAATAGATCAAGCTTTATCAGAATTTTCAAACTTCACTGATCTATTCAAAAATAATTCTAACCTAGAAAGTCAACATGGAATTTCAGCACTCTATGTAAAAAAAATTCCCGCCAACGCTGAAATAAACATATCCTTAATTGGTAACGATATAAAAACTTTCAAAACCCTTGATTGGGACATGCAAAATATTGGTTTTAAAAATTGGACAAAATTTGTTGAAGGATATATTGAATTTCAAAATTTAAAACTATTAAAAAAGGAGCATGAAATGCTCGTGCTGAAACATTCATCAAAAGAAAAAATTACTAAAATTATAAATGAAATAAAAATCAAAGAAAAAGGTTTGAAAAAAATATATTTAGAGGAAAATAGCTTTATTGATTAGATCCATTTTTTAGGAGGGAACATGTCTGTTTCAAAAAGTGATTTTCTTAACGATCAATAGTGGCTATAGGTGTAAAAAGCATAACAAAAAAGTAGGGGGTAGCCAAAACTCTCAACACCTTCTCGGGAAAGCGGCTGACATTTCTGTTCACCTTTCTGTGAGGCAAAAGCTATTTGACCTTTGTACTAAAATGTATAGCAACAAAGAAATTGGTGGCCTTGGTAAATACTCAACTTTTCGTCACGTCGACACAGGGCCTCATCGAACATGGTCTCGGTAATAAAAATGAAATCTAACAATCCAATGAACCGGTCGGAAAATACGTCTGTGCTGAATTGAAAAACAAAATCTAAAATTGTGGTGGGTCACGCAAGTTTGCGTCGCCGCCGGTTATCCTGAACAGTTAGAGGAAAAAATGATTTGTACCAATTGCGATAAAGAAATAGTGATATTAAAAAAAGAAACAGCCGCGCTTGTACTACTGGCTTCAATCCCGATAGTAATTTTAATTTCAGGTTTCAATTACACATCGTTGATGTATTCGGTGATCTTTTTATCGGTCGGTCTAAAGTGGCTAATACAAAAGCCTTCTCAATCCTTTGTATGTGAAGAATGTAGGATTGCTCTTGCGCAATAGCCAAAAGGCCTATAGCAAGAAAATGAACCCTTGCCTACTGCCTTAAATATAGTAAGTTTTGAAAAAGATTAGCTACGGCTTAACCTGACACTGTCTGTCAGATCAAGTTCAGACTTTTACAACTGAACCACTATGCACTGAAAGTGCGTAGGTTAGAACAGGACTGCAAGTCGTGAAAAATCAGCCCCTCTCCCCCGGGAAGAGGGTGGCGCATAGCGTCGGGTGGGGGGCACCAACGCCCAAAGCTCCCTCATCCGCCCCGTTGGGGCACCTTCTCCCCAAGGGGGCAGGGAACATGAGTAGCACCTGAAAGACTTGGACTGAAAGTCCATAGTTTTGAATTAGCCTGCTGAAACAATAAAGATATCCAGCCACTAATATTTCAGTGCAATCTCCTCTCCCGCCCCATATATCGTTTGATTCCGCCAGCCTTACGAACAGGCTCCGAGTGAATGTTTACCCAACCGCCAGATCGCTTGAATTTTGTGATTTCTTCATTTTCAATCAAAGCTGTCAGCAGCGACTCACTCACAAACCCATACTTTCCATTTTGGTACCTAACGCGCAGTGACATAGATCTCGCCCCGGTTTATTGATGGAGTAGTTAGTGCCTGTTCCAACATTATGCCATAAACCTTATTGACATGAATATCTCGAGGTTTCTCCTGGCGGCAGGACCGCGATGCTGGCTTCAGCCGCATATCAGCCGACGAAAAGCGGCATACTCCTGAAAACCGACCAGGGCGCGGCCTTGGTAATGATGGGTCGGCACTGAGCTGACACCGAGATTGCGGGAACGCTGCCAGTCGGCATCAACTGCACCGGCAAAGGTCTTCTCAGCCAGCACCTTTTGAGCCTCCTCCGCCGAGAGCCCAAGTGCTGCCACAATGGCGGTCAACTCCGTCGGCTTGGCGATGTTGCGTCCATCGACGAAATAGGCCCGGTAGACCGCCGCACGAAACTCATCTCCCAGCCCCTGCTGCTCGGCCCATTTCCCCAACTCTTGCGCCCGGCGGCTGTTGTAGGTATGGGTGCGGGCACCGAAGGGAAGTTCCAGCGAATCAGCGACTTGTTCCAATCGAGCCAACACGCTCGGAACATCGATCCGCCCGGCGAACAGCTGCTCGAGGGTCTGACCCTGCTCGGGCGTTTCCGGATGCAGCGGGAAAACGGTCCAACGCAGCTCCAGGTCGAATTCCTGCCGCAATTGTTCGGAGCGCACGGCGCCGAAATAGCACCAGGGTCAGATATAGTCGTAAAAGATTTCCAGGGTTGCCATCGTTACCTCCTGAAGCCCCCACCATGCTGGACTTTCCCGGCCAGTTCCTGCCGAACATCCTGGACACTTCGCTGGTAGATGATTTCGCGGCCCATGACGCTGCCGGCATAGGCCAGGCCATTTCGCGGCGGCTCCAGTTTGCATTTGCTGCTGTGTGGCCCTTCACCCAAAAGGACCCAGGTCTCATCAGCCTTGAAGCTGGTGACCAGCACTTCGATTTGTTGGCCGGACTTAGTGACGACGTTGATTTTTTTGCTTTCTGGCATCTGTACTCTCGCTGAGCAGGTGTGATTTCTCTGCCATGAGGCAAACTTTAGTAATTGTAACAGATTAACCAGATCTGAAATCTGGGCGAACTCGCCTTGCCGGCAACTTCGGAGATGTCCAAGGGGCAGCTTGCCACACCTGCCAATGCCCCAAAAAGCAGGGCCTGCCCCCTAATGGGAGCAGACCCTGTGAAATTGGCGGAGGTAGATGAGAATCGCCCACTTCGGCGCAAACGTCCAGTTTGCTACTGCGTCGGCTCCCCTCCGCTCGCTGACGCGGCCTTCCCTGGCCGCTTTTCTGACATCAAGTCAGCGCTCGCTGCGCTTCGATTCTCATCAACCAGATATGCAAAAGGGCCTGCCCCCTAATGGGAGCAGACCCTGTTGAAATTGGCGGAGGTAGATGAGAATCGAACTCACCTGGGACGGGATACGCCCCACATCGGTTTTGAAGACCGTGAGCGTCACCAGAGCGCTAACTACCTC
>CAMYNR010000124.1 GCA_947259715.1 uncultured Desulfuromonadales bacterium | reverse complement strand
AAAGATGCCCTCCTTGCGGATCCTGCGCAGCAGATTCAGTGGCAACTCGTCTGAGACCAGAATGATCGACAGATACGGGTTGCACTTTTTCAGCAGGGGAATCAGTTTGGCGATATGCATTTCATCAAATTCACCCCCCAGGACAACCACTTGAACGGTTTTGTTGATAATTCCCTCAAGCGCGTTGACCACTGAATCTGTGGTAGTCACCCGGACATCATCGGCAGCAAACAACTCAGCCAGTTGCGTGCGTGCATGTTGATCGGCATTTGCGATGAGAAGCCCTTGCATGACTCCACCCTTTCTGAACCGCTTTAACGGCTCTTTCAGCTCGCTTCGTCTAGCTCAGGCGCTTTTCCGCTTCCTTGCTCTCTTCATTGCTGAGGCCTTTCAGCATGTCGATAAAATGCTTTAGCGCCGGCAACACCTGGCACCAGATAATCAAGGCGAGGAAACCGAGGAACAAGCAGGTCAGGAAGCTTGCGCCCTCTCCCCCGGGACCACCAGCGGCATGAGCAGATGACGAGAAACCGGCCAGCATGATCATTGTGTTGGTTGCGATGCGTTTCATAACGAGCCTCCTTGGCGGTTAGTGTGTCTTTCTTGGCCAGCTTATAGAGCAGCAGGCGTGCCAGAAACTGACACAAAATCATAAGAAACTCACAAGACCTTGATTTCATTATGCTATTTTTTCTTCGATACCGCTCAAAAGCCTTAATAAATGTTGCTGTGATGTATACATAAAATATACTTTGAGAGCTCAAGAAACCCGCAAAACCTACCGTGAAAAATCCACAACCCCCTGTTTTCACATTAACTTATTCGGGTGTATGTTTAATTAATCGAAAAATAGCGGTTAAATATTTTATTTATTGTCAGGCCCTTCTCGCCGAAAACCGTTGCGCCTGGGGGTGCAAGAGAGAGAACCGCTCCCCGGCAAACAGGGGAAAATAGGCCGCCCCTGCAGATTGATGGCTGAATTTTGCCGATAAATATGTTAAAAATGACTTTATGCTGTTTTTTTATTTATGATTTCTTCCCTTCCCAAACTACGCCAGTATTGATTCCTATGCGCGGGGCCGTCCATCGGTTCTCCGCGGGCACCTATTTGTAAAGAGGGGTAAGTCGCGCATGATGAACACAGCAAAAGGCAGCAAAGTACTTGTTATCGATGATGAAGCGGTCATCCGCGAGGGGCTGCGGCAGACCCTGGTCGCCGAAGGCTACCTGGTCACCGTTGCCGAAGACGGCAAGATCGGCCTGGAAAAACTGCAGAAAGACAGCTTTCAGCTGGTCATCACAGATTTGAAAATGCCGGTCATGACCGGTATCGAAGTCCTCAAGACCATCCAGATCCTCCAGCCTGAGGTGCCGGTCATCATCATGACCGGTTACGCCACCGTCGACTCCGCTGTTGATGCGATGAAAAACGGCGCTTTTGATTACCTGACCAAACCGTTCCTGCCCGATGAAATTCTCGAGAAGGTCCAGGCGGCCGCCAAGCAGCGCGCCCTGAGCCTGGCCGCCCAGCCGCTGGAGCTGGAAACTCCCAGCTGTGGATCCTTCGTTGGCGGCAGCAAACAGATGCAGAAGGTCTATCAGCGCATTCTGCATGTTGCGCCGACCAACAGCACCGTGCTGATCACCGGCGAAAGCGGCACCGGCAAGGAGCTGGCCGCCCGCGCCATCCACCAGCACAGTCAGCGCCAGGACCAGTCCTTTGTCGCCATCGACTGCAACTCATTGCCGGAGACCCTGCTGGAAAGCGAACTGTTCGGGCACGTCAAAGGCTCTTTCACCGGTGCCAGCCAGACCAAACCGGGCCTGTTTACCCTGGCCAGCGGTGGCACCCTGTTTCTGGATGAAATCTCCAACCTGAGCATGACCACCCAGGCGAAACTTCTGCGGGTCCTGCAACAGCGCGAAGTCACACCGATCGGTGGAACCCGGGCCACCCCCATCGATATCCGCCTGATCGCCGCGACCAACCGCAGCCTTGAGGAGCTGGTCGACGAAGGAACCTTCCGCGAAGATCTCTACTTTCGCCTCAATATCATTCCCGTCGACCTGCCACCGCTGCGCGAGCGTCAGGGTGACATCGCCCTGCTGACCGGTTTCTTTATGAAAAAATTTGCCGAGGAGGTCGGCAAAGAGATCCGCGGCATTACCCCCGAAGCACGGGTTGCCCTCGATAATCACAGCTTTCCGGGCAACGTCCGCGAACTGGAAAACATTATCGAGCGAGCAGTGGTCCTGGCCCCGGGCGATTTGATCACCCGGACCGACTTGGAGTTGCCAAGCGGGTCCGACGAGGAACAGGCAGATGGCCAGCCGGAGATTCCGACCAACTCAGAAGAGTTGAAAAAAACCAAACAGCTGGTGCGTGAAAAAGCGGTCGAACCGGTCGAGAAGGCCTTCGTTTACGCCGCGCTGGAGAGAAACAACTGGAACGTCACCAAAGCTGCCGAAGAAACCGGCATGCTGCGGCCGAACTTTCAGGCGATGCTGAAAAAATACGGGCTGTCGGTAAAAAAATTGACCACCAATGAATGATTGAAAAAACGCCTCATAAAAGCAGCGGTCCACATCAAAGAGTGGACCGTTGCTTTTATTCCTCATCCCCCCTTCCGAGGCCTGAACACTTTTTAAATCTTGCCAGGCAGTGAATCTATGTTTGTTCGTCATGATGAATTACTGTGGATGTTGAGGCAGATCTACGGTCAGAGAATCAAGCGGGACAAATTAGTTCGTAAATTCAAGAACCATGGCATCTCTAGCTTGTTACCCTACTTTCCGGGGATAGAATCGATATTCAACAATCTTGATGAGAAGGCCCCTGTTGTACAAAACGTTTTTCTCGCCCTGGGGGCCAGGATTAACTGCAAAATAGATGACCCCGGCGATCTTTCCAACGAAACATCCTACCTTGAGTTAGAAAATCATCTCCTCCCGCTTCTTATTCAATCGATCAGCCTTGAACAATCCTCTGGCTTGGCAAAAGGTGCCAGGGTAAGGGTGAGTCCGGTCAGTCATAGCAGCTCGGTTAAGCCTGGAAGTGAGGGTTTTATTACCGAAAAATCGGCTGGCGCGGCAAAGGTCAGGTTTTACTCCACGGCCGGGCGTTATGGCATGGATATTTTTTCAACGGAAGTTCCCGATGAAGACCTTCAACTGTTGACCGTGGCTAGCCTTCTAGACAGGCATCAGGATCTTCGTGGCCTGGCTCAATACTTTTATAATGATTCCATGCTCAGATCGATGAAAACCGGCATCGATTCTTCAGTCTATTCTTTTGCCGCAGAGCTCGCTGTTAAATTCCTGACCGATAAAAGATTTATCAAGATTGATGATGATGAATTGGTCGGTGAGCCTGACCAAATTTTCCCCGTTCTCGCTCCTAAGCTTGCCGAAACCTATCGGGACCTGAGTTTATTCAGTTCTCCCACGTTGTCCTCACCTCCGTCGGAGAGGAAAGCCCATGTTTTACGATTAGAGCTGACAACGGGGTGTGATTACAACAGGTGTACCTTCTGTTCTGAGTACTCTGATATGACCGCTGTGACAAAATCTTTTGCCGAGTTCAAGGAGCATGTCGATAGAGTTGCTGACTCTATAGGGCCGGAAAAATCTCGCATCCAGAGATTGTTCATCGGCAGTGGAAACTCGTTGGGGGTTGCTACCGATAGCCTTCTGAAATCATTGAATTATGCCAGCGGCATCTTCCAGCCACAGAAAATCTCTCTTTATGGCAGGACAGCCTCGATATTGGAGAAATCTGTTGAGGAGCTGAAACGGCTCAAAAAAGCGGGGCTATCATTGATTTACTGGGGCCTGGAGAGCGGGTCTGATGAAGTTCTGGATTATATTTGCAAGGATTGTACTCGCGATGAAATGATTGAAGCTGCGAAGAAGCTGGTTGAGGCAGAAATCGAAGTGTCCGCCATGCTGATGCCAGGGGTCGGTGGCTTGAAATTCTCGCAACAGCACATTGCTGGCACTTTGGAACTACTGCATAGCATCCAGATAAATTACCTTACCCTGCTCTCTATCAACCCCTCTGAGGATTCATTGTATGAAAGACACATGCAGTCAGAAATTGACAATCGTCACTTAACGCCTGACGAGGTAAATATTCAGATATACAAACTGTTGGAAGGGTTAAAGCCCCTGGGCTTGCAGATAGGGATGTTCACCGAAGAGATTGACCGGGCGAGCAGCAATACCAAACGCTTTAATTGTCAATTTACCGACGTCAACAAGAAGCACCTGCTGCAAGAATTCTGGAATTAGTTGATATAAGTGTGATTTCTGGAAAATCGTTGCATTTCGGAAAAGTGGACAAAACCCTGCCCCAAGGAGACTGTCGGCCTTATCATGGATCGACTGCAAAAGCACGATCTCTTTAACCGCCGTTTCGAGCTTGCCCCTGACCTCTTCCAGTGGAGGTTATTTCGGTCAACATGGCAAGCCCCCTGAGCATTGGCGAACTCAGCAGAGTCTCAGCACTAATCAGAATGAACCTTTTCCGGGATGCAGACGAGACTGGCATCTTCGGTCTGCCTCCCGCAAACGCCGCATTCGTATTCCAACCTGCCCTTTTCTTCTTCACACACATCGGCATCACGGGGAGATGGGCTGCAATGATCAATGCGTTTTTCAAGTTCGACGGGATTGCATAAATGACCCTTGCTTTTCGTGATCGTTCCGCATGTTGAACATTCAAACGTCTTGCTCATCACTCTTCTCCTCAACTTGCCAGGTCGCAGGAGCACCATCGGAAAGTATTCCGATCGCCGGGATTCTCACCCGGGCTGCACGCCCCCTGTCTTTGCCCGGCGGCTATTTTCCATTGAAGAAAATAATACCACAATTCTGGCTAGGCACTTCACTCAACCATCCCTCTCTCAGACCGCCCCTCCCGCTGTTGGCAGGCCGTCGGGATCTGGTCCTGGCCTGTCTGCCTGATCCTCGACTTGCGGTTGGCCGGCCGGCAGGCTGATGACAAACCGGGTGCCTTTGCCCGGTTCACTGTGCACGCTGATCTCCCCGTCATGGTTGCAGATGATCCCGTAGGTGATCGACAGCCCCAGGCCGAAGCCCTGTTTGGCCTTGGTGGAGAAAAAGGGATCGAAGATCTTGTCCTGAATCTCCTGCGGAATCCCCTGGCCGGTGTCGATGACATCGATGACGACGTATTTCTTATCGCTGGAAACCGCCGTATGGATCCGCAGGGCCCCGCCGTCCGGCATCGCCTGGGCGGCGTTGATGAACAGATTGAAAAAGACCTGCTGCAGCTGATCGGGGTCGGCATAGATCTGCGGCAGATCGGGACAGAAATCGACCTGGACCTCGATATCCTGAAACAGGCTCTGCTGCGAGACCAGGTTCAGGCTGTGCTCCAGCACCTGCAGAATCGAAACCAGTCGCTTTTCCGGGATTGACTCGCGGGAAAAGTCGAGTAAACCACGGACAATCTTGGCGCAGCGCTTGGTCTCGGTAATGATCACCTCGACATTCTCCTTCTCCTGCGCATCCAGCCCTTTAGATTTTGCCACCAGCGAAGAGAACATCAGGATTCCGCCGAGCGGATTATTGATTTCATGGGCGATCCCTGCCACCAGCTGTCCCATCGAAACCAATTTGGCCGACTGCACCAGCTGGCTCTGCATCTCTTTGATTTCGGCGGTGCGCTCTTCGACCTTGACCTCCAGGCTGCTGGCCAGGGTGCGCAGCTCCTTTTGCGCCTCGGAGAGGTTGCTGGCCATCTGGTTGAATTCATCGTTGAGCTCGCCGATTTCATCGTTTGCGCCGCTGTCGATCCGCGCCGACAGATCGCCTCCGCCCAGGCGCCGGGTGTGCCGCAGCAGCTTGTTGATCGGCACTCCGACCAGCTTGCGGGTAAACAGATACTGGACCACCGAGAGCAGAATCAGGACGATAAAGGTCAGGGTAAAAATATCCTTCTGGTAAAAGGCCACCTGCTCGTTCATTTTCTCCAGCGAGACCACCACTTCGAGAATCCCCAGCTTCTGCTCGTTTTCATTATGCACATGGCAGTTCGAGGTATAGCAGTTCGGTTCATTGTAGATGCCACGGGTCATGCTGAGCAGCTGGTTGCCGCTTTCATCAGCATAAATACGGCTGCGCCGCTCGACCGGGGCATCCACCAGCACGTCAGCTGAGCTGACATGGCAAAAGACGCAGCGTTCGTCCTTATTGCTTAAAGCGGTTTCGATCTCATCTGGATCGGTGGAAAACTTGACAATCCCCTCCTTGCCGAACAGCCGCACCTTCCTGATCCGCTCCATTCGGCCCGCTTCGGTGATAATCCGCTGCAACGTCTCCCGATCATCGTAGAGCATCTGATAATAGGTGTTGCGCAGCAGCATTTCGCTGAGGCTGTCCGCTTCGTGAATCGACTCCTCGGTAAAGCTCCTTTTCAGGGCAAGAACATGCAGCAGGGCAAAGCAGAACATGATAATCAGGAAGGTCATGCAGGACAGCACGACATACTTGGTCGAAAGCTTGAAGCGCATTTACTTCTCCTTCTCGGGCCGCCAGGGATATCAGCCGCAGGGAGCGCAACAGTCCAATGGCAGCGGTCAGCAAAAAACCACTGCAAATCTGAAGGTGGAGGACAAACAGGGGGAAGGAAAAAAGAAAATAAATAAAGTCAGAGTATCGCATGTTTGCTTGGCGAATTCCAGAATTGAAATCACCATGGCGGGGAATTTCCCCCTCGGGCAACAGAAAGAGTCAAGGGCTGGCAGCGGAAAATTGGACAAAAAACCACCAATCGGTTAACAATGACCCCTCACCCCTACCTATCAATGAGGAGTCAAACCGATGGCAAAGGCAAGCGCACGGCACATCCTGGTCCCCAGTGAAACCGATTGCAACACCCTGAAAAAAATGATTGAAGACGGCAGCGACTTTGCCGAGGTCGCCGCCCAGCACTCGAAATGTCCGTCCGGCAAGCAGGGCGGCGCCCTGGGTGAGTTTTCTCCGGGACAGATGGTCAAGGAATTTGATGAGGTGGTCTTCTCCGGCGAGGTCGGCAAGGTCCTCGGTCCGGTCAAGACGCAGTTCGGCTACCACCTGATCGAAATCACCAGCCGCAGCGAATAGCTCCAAAGCGGAGCAAACATTTCAGCCGTTGCAACGAAGGGGTCCGCCAGGGCCCTTTCCCTATTTATATTTCCTTTTCACTCCTTGCCTCCCAAAAAAAGACCCATTCGGTTACAATTAAAGCAGGCGATGGAAAATGCGGTTCTCAGTCAAACAACCAAATACTGTCTTGCGAGAGAGGTAAGCATGAATCTTTATAAATTTGCTCAGGCTACCGAAGAGAGCGGGGTCAGTTTTTATCAGGAACTGGCTGACAAGGCTGAAGATGACGGAGTAAAAAGAATTTTCACCATGTTTGCCGCCGATGAAAAGCAGCAGCTGAAGAAACTTGAGCGGATGCTGCAACACTACCCGAAGCTCGCTAAAATGAATTGCGGTCGGCTGGAGAAGAATGGCATCGTCTTTGACCAGCTGCGTAAAAGCATCAACGCCGACAACATACACTCGGACCTGGAAGCCTATCAGTTAGCCCACCAGGCAGAAAAAAAAGTGATTGAACAATACCTGAAAGCGGCGGAGGCAGAAAGCCGGCCAGCGGTAAAAAAGTTTCTGCAATGGCTCGCAGCGCTGGAACAGCACGAGTTGAAAGAGATCCAGCAGCTGCTCGATTTTGTCAGCGCGCCGAGCACCTTTCTGGAATGGGGAGAATTCAGCAACCTGGATGAATTTCATAACTTCGGCCGCTATGAAGATCTCCGCCAGGGGGACCTGGACACGCCGACTGTAACTGACAAGTTACACTGATCAACAACGGCGCCTGCCCCTTTCTGCTGGCTGTACTGCCGGCCTAGGCTGCCCTGCGGCAGCGGGGAAAAGCGGATGGAAAAAATTTTTGGACTGCTCCTCCTGGTCATGAGCTTGCTGCTGGTCAATCAGCCATCCGCCTGGGCGTTACGCTGCGGCAGCGACCTGATCAGCGTCGGTGATCGCAAGCTGGAGGTGTTGCGGAGCTGCGGAGAACCCGATTTTGTCGATCGCTGGGAGGAAGTCCGCAGCGGTCACCTTTACTATTTTGGCCACTGGTATCCAAACACCGAAACCGTGGTTATCGAGGAGTGGAGTTACAACTTCGGGCCAAGTCGCTTTATCCGCATTCTGCGCTTTGAAAATGGCCGGCTGGAAAAAATCGAGACCAGCGGCTATGGCTTCAGGGCGGATTAAGCCTGACTTCGCTACTTGGCGCAATAAACCACCAGCCCCGGCTTTTTTTGTCAATACTCCAACAGATCTTCATCAACGACCTGCTTCATCTGCTCTGAAACAGGTTTAGGGGTGTCAAAGTTAAAGATGGCCCCAACCCGCATGATCAGGATGGGGAATTTCTTTCTTTAGCCAGTGAATTTTTATACTTCTATGCAAGAAACCTCGCAACCATATTTCTCAAATCCTCTAAATTGTAGGGTTTGCCGATAAAGTCGTCGGCGCCAGCGTCAAATGCTTCTGCTTTGTCCTGCTCCTGAACCCTGGCGGTCATGACAATGATGGAGCAGTTGGCGGTTGCCGGATCATTTTTTAATGTTCGGGCGACTTCATAGCCATTCATGCCGCCGGGCAACATAATGTCTAGAAGAATCACATCCGGAATAACCTCCCGGGCAATTTCAAGTGCTTCTTCGCCGCTTTCCGTCAAAAAAAACGTGCGATCTTCTGCCCTGAGAACCATCTCCAGCAGTTTCAGAACATCAACTTGATCTTCGACAATCAGGACTTTTTTCACCGAATCTGTTCCTTCAATTATTGTTGACAACCTTCTGACCGCTGGGGAGGGTAAAGCTTATCGTCGTCCCACGGCCGACTTCGCTCTCAGCACAGATAGTACCGCCATGAGTCTCAACAATGTTTTTAACTATCGACATCCCGAGGCCGAGCCCTGCTTTTGCCGTGAGCGAGGAATCAGCGCGGTAAAACTTGTCAAAGACTCTTTCGACCTGCTCCGGAGTCATGCCGCATCCCTGATCCTTAACGGAAATCTTTGCCCGGGTTGCGGACCTTTCACAGGTCACCTGAATCAGGCTCTCGTTCGGTGAGAATTTCACCGCATTGCTGAGAAGGTTCTCCATCACCTGGGCAATTTTCCCGATGTCGACCATAACCTCCACCGGTGTTGAAGGGAGGTCCGTCTCAAAACGATGGGTTTTGCATTCCCTGCGATATTGACTGACCAGATCATCGAGGGCCGGCCCAAGGTCGTGCCAGTCCTTTTCTACATGGATAATCCGACCTGACTCCACCCGGCTGAGATTCAGCAGATCCTCGATGATTTTTTCCAGCACCTGAGACTTTTCATTGATGATGGCAAGGAACTCCGTCCGCTGTTCGTCTCCTAATTCTTTTTCGGTCAATAAATATTGCGAGTACCCTCTGACCGATGTCAAAGGAGTCCTTAACTCATGGGCCGCGGTGGAGATAAACTCGCTTTTAATCCGGTCGAGTTCCCGCTCCCGGCTCACATCATGCAGTAGGGTGATGACCCCTGACTTGCTCGCGTCCTTCCCCCGAACCAAGGAGGATTTTACCTGGATTATCCGCCCCTGCTCTTTCTCCTCAGCCGGCAGTTCAAGTTCCATCAAGATCTCCTTTTTTGCCACTCCCTGGATGGTAGCAATCTGCTCCCTGAGTTTTTCATCTGCGATCACCTCATCCATTGGGCGTAGAAAAACCTCTGATAGTTTTCGGCCAAGAATTGCTTCTGCTGAAGCGCTCAGCAGAATGATGCGATTGGCCATATCGGTAAAAATAAGGCCATCGGCCACCGATTGGAGAATAGCTTCAATTTTGTCCCTGGCTTGCTCGGCATTGGCCAGGGCATTCTGCAGTGCCTTTTCGGCCCGCTTGCGCTGGATCGTGTTACCCAAAATGTCGCCGATGGTTTGGAGCAGCGTGATATCTTCCCCTCCCCACTGTTTTTCTGAACGCACCTCATCGAAGCCCAGAAAGCCAATGACCGAACCTGCCTTTAGGATGGGGACCGTAATCAATGACTTAATGCCCTGAGCTTGCCAGTGCTTCTTTTCCGCCCCGGCCTCCGGGGGCAAATCGGCGACGGAAGGAACATAAAAGACCTGCTTATTCAAGGTTTTTTCCATTGCCCAGAACAGATCGTTGACAACGACTCCCTGAAGATTTTCTTTTGGGGAAATGATCCCATCGGCACACCATTCATGGGTATTGTCCATGTAAAGACCATCGGCGGAAAAAAGGAAGACATAGCATCGATCCACGCCGGCAAACTCACCGAGGTCTTTAAGGGCCAGTGCTATCCCCTGGTCGGTCTCAGCCGGCGTCAGTTCGACAAATCTTGTCGAAATCCCGGCGATAAGGGCCTCGAAAGCCTCCCGGTACAAAAGATCCTGTTCCTTTTGCTTGCGATCGGTGATGTCAATAAAATGAATAACGACCTCCAGCAAACGGTTTTGTAGGTCGAAGACCGGATAGCCTGCGCACAGCACCCAGATCAAACCCTGCTCCCCTGGCCGGTTAACACCGACCTCCAAATTTCCAAGGGGGGTCCGGCTGGCGATCACCTGGTTGACAGGATACTCGTCCAGGGGCATGACAGTGCCGTCATCACGCAAGAAACGCCATGCCGGGTCCATGGCGACCTTGCCCCGCATCTGATCTGCAGTCAGCCCTAACAGGTCACTCGCTTTGGGATTATTCATGACGATCTGGGTGTCCTCGGCATGAACCACGATTCCGACCTGCAAATTCTGCAGCAGGAGGCGTTGTCTTTTTTCGCTTTCCCGAAGCGCTGCTTCCGCCCGTTTGCGATGCTGAATAGACAACCACATCCTGAAAAGCATCAGGGTGTAACTGAAAAAGACGCCGCCTACCAGCCAGATGGCCACTTTGTGTTGCTGATAATAGGATTGTGGTTGGTTATAAATCTGGGTGCCTGGTGGCAAGGAAGAGCGCTCTATACCGAACCGAGCCATCTCCTTATAATCAAAAAAGTAACGGTTTGGACTTTCATTCTTGATGGACATATTTTCAACCGACCGGCCGGCCAATATCTCTAAAGCTATCTCGGCGGCAGATACTCCTTGTTGCCGGTGACTGATAAGTTTCCCCCCGAGAATCCCCTGGCCCATTCCATGCAGCCAGAGGTGGTAAAGCGGTCTCGACAAATTTGTTTTTATCAGCTCCAGGCTGTCATGAAAAAGAAGCGTCTTACCGGTTTTGTCCCGGTAGGCCGAAAGGAGCAAGACAACGTCGCTTTCGCCGAGGGATTGTAACTGCCCGGCGAACGCTTCAAAAGACAGCTCAGTCAAAGATAGTTGAGAAAAAGTAACCGGGCTGAATTCTTCCTGGAAATTAAAAAAAGTCTTCAAGTCCCCCTGTCCGCTGGGCAAACTATCGACTAACGCAACGACCCTCTGTGCATCGGGGTGGAGTTTAAGCATCACCTCCAGAGTTTCCTGCATGGAAACGGCTTCGACCACGCCGGTGACATATGGGTTTTCATTCTGCTCCAAGGCCAGGTCGAGGTTGTTCACCCCCAGAAAAACGATCGGTTGCCCCTGAAAGAGTTCGCGCTGGTAATCAAGGGCGAAGGACAAAGCATTGTCATCACCAACAATGATGACATCGTAAGGTCTGAGTCGAGAGATTTTGGCCGTTAAAGCCCGGTGAAATGCGTCGAAGGTTTCCCTTCCGGGGAACCTCTTGGTATCCATGAACTCGATATCGAGCAGGATCGGCTGGTTGTCAAAAACCGATTTTATCCCATCGACCTGCTGAAAAAAGGTTGGAAAAGCCGGATGGTAAGCACTGATGAACAGAACCCGGTGGGGCTCTGCCGCCCAAAGGTTTGAGTAAAGGAGAAACAAGAGGACAAAGCTCTTGAAAATCAGCCGAAGGGCCTCTTTCACTAGTAGGATTCTCCTTTTTTGGAAAAAAATGGGGATTTAAATAGTCTAACAGCCTGAATTTAAACAGCAAGGCACCATTCAGCTCCTGGCAAGAGCTTTGGATGTCCGTGAAAACGAGCAATTTTTTGCAAGGTCAAGGAAATCAAGACATTGCGCGGAGGCGTACATTGTACGCCGCACAAGCAAAGCCGCAGATTGACGCAGAGATTGCGAAAAAGGGCCGTTTCCGAATGGAAACAAATTAAATAGGCCTTGACCACAGAACTTTGGCAGAGTTTTGACCTCGCTTGGCACTTGGGGTAACTTAAAAACCTCTTTAAGCCCTGGTTTTTGGTTCGATCAGCAGATAAGAAGGATGAGTGATGGATTCTGTCGAGCAGGTGGAAAGGCTGATTCACGATTTCTGGGCATCCGCCCCGAGTAACTCCCTGCAGCTCGAAACCGGCGAGAAGGCCTGGGATAAACCGCAGGTCGCCATCGCCCGGGGGGATGACCCGCTGTTTGAGCACATCAAGGACTTGATCGGCCCCTTCCACTGGACCCCGGAAGAAGCCTATGCCCTGGCCTTTCCCGAGCACCCGGCGCCGGCCAGGGACCTGCGGGTGATCAGCTATCTGTTGCCGCAGACCCAGGCAACCCGCGCCGAACAGCGGTTGGAGCAGAAGATGCCGGCCGAACGCTGGGCACGCTCGCGGTTTCATGGCGAAGAGTTTAACTGCGAGCTGCGTCTCCACCTGGCTGAAGCCCTCAGTAGCGCAGGTTATCCTTCCGTGGCCCCGGAACGTTTACCCGGTTTTGCCTATCAGCAGTCTGAGCGTTTTGGTCTGGCCTCAAACTGGTCGGAGCGGCATGCCGCCTTCATCGCCGGACAGGGCACCTTCAGCCTTTCCGATGCGATGATCACCCGCTGGGGCAAAGCGGTGCGCTTCGGCTCGGTGGTATCGCCCATCAACCTGCCGGTAACCGAGCGCGCCTACGGGGATAATTTTCAAGCCTGGTGCCTCTGGTATGCCAAGGGGACCTGCGGGGCCTGCGCCAAACGCTGCCCAGCTGACGCCATCAGCACCAGCGATGGGCACGACAAGCAAGCCTGTTTCAGCTACATCCGCGAGACAACCGCACCCTACGCGACCAAAACTTATGGCACCGGCGCCACCCCCTGCGGCCTCTGCCAGGTCAAGATCCCCTGCGAAAGCCAGGTTCCTGAAGGCTTAGGCTGAACAGGGCGCCCGCTTAAACAGCAGAGGCTTCGACAGTTCACAGAATAGCAAGGGCTGGGTAAATCCAGCTCTCGCCGGCAGAGGATGCTGTTCCCTTTTCTGGTTATCCATTTTGCTCCAGCTGGGTTCGGAAATTTCATTTCCAGGACGCAACCTTCCCTATTTACTAGAGATTCTTCAATCAGCTAAGAGACAAGCAAGCTCTCCATCCAGGCGCCGGAAGTCTTGCGGAAATTTATCTTCAATCAAGATTGATTTACCAGATTCAGGCGCTATAGTGATAATTAGCAATAGAAAAGAATGTCGCTTTCAATCGAAGCAAGAG
>CAMYNR010000123.1 GCA_947259715.1 uncultured Desulfuromonadales bacterium | reverse complement strand
TCGACAGGCCGGTCTCAAGATTGCCGGTCATCTGGTATGCTCCGAGCTGAAAAATATCAGCAAATAGCCTTGCCCGCTTGTGATGGCGAGGGATGCCCTTAAGCGCTCGTCGGCATAAGGCTAAGGCGCTTTCGCCCTCGGCGGCCATGAAGTGCTGGAATGCGAGTATTGCCTCAAAGTGCCCTTGTACATACTTGAGGTTGACGTAGGTATCCGGTGGGGAGGCGGCATTCAGGGTCTCAATCCTTTTGGAGCAGGACGCCATACCCGACAAATTCTGACGGACATGGTGTAGCCAGGCCTCCAGCACGAGCAGCGCAGGATCCCGTTGGACCTGATCCCGGGGCAGGAGATTCAGGCAACGTTCCAGGCGCAGCCACTGTTGGTTATTCATCAACTGGTGGCCAAATCGTGCGACCAGGCTGCCAGCTGTCTCCGCGTCCCCGGCGGCCAGGGTGTGCCGGAGGCTCTCTTCGATCAGGTCATTTTCGAAGAACCAGGCACCGGCCTGGGCATGGAGGGTTTTGATTTCCTCGGTGCTGCAATGACGTTTTAATTGATTGAACAGGAGCTTCTGAAACAGATGGTGAAAGCGGAACCACCGCTTTTCAGGGTCCAGGGAAATCAAGAACAAGTTTTCCTTCTTCAGCCAGGCGACAAACTCCCAGCCACCAAATTCGCAGGTAAACGGTTCAGCAGCGGGCACACACACCGCCTCACATAACGGACCGCAAAAGCGATCCAGGATGGCGGTTCCCAATAGATATTGGCTGACTTCCGGTGGTTGCCGGGAGAAGACCTCATTGAATAGATATTCCATCACATATTGAGCGTCCACCTGCGGTTCCAACAAACTGGGATCGAGATTACCCCGGTGGTGCATGGAAAGGGCAGCCAGGCGCAAGCCGGTCACCCATCCCTCGATTTTTTCTTCCAAAGCGCCGGCGGTGGATGGGTTGATCTCAATTCCCGCGAACTGCTCCAGAAATTCCGCCGTTTCTGCTTTTGTAAAGCGCAGTTCCTGAGTTCGTATCTCCGTCACCTGGCCCTTTGCTCTCAGCGCGAAAATCGGCAAGGCCGGATCACGTCGGCCAACCAGTACCAAATGCAATGATTGCGGCGGATGGGAGAGCAGTTGAATGAGCAGTTCGTGTACTGATTCATCCTGGATATGGTGATAATCATCCAGAACCAGAATAAAGGGCTGCTCAATCAGTTCCAGTTCGTTGAGGAAACTGCCGGCCAATACGGACACCGACGGAAGCGAAGATGCATTTACCATGGCCAGGGTTTTTCGGCCGGCATCGGGGAACATATTCTGGACAGCGCTTAAGAAATAGCTCAGGAACAGGGGCAAATTGTTGTCATTTTTATCCAGAGAGACCCAGGCACTCGGGCAATCGCACGCTTCCAACCAGTTGCTCACCAGCATACTTTTTCCGTAACCGGCAGGAGCCGTAACCAGCGTTAAGGGCCTTTGGCGGTACTTTTCCAGGCGCTCCAATAAACGTGGCCGGCTGACAAAATCCAGGCCGACGGGAGGTCGGTGCATTTTCGTGCGAATGATAGATTCAGCTACTGTTTTGCCAACCATGTAAAACTTTCTGATAAGAAATTTAATATGTTATAACGATATGCAAAAAAAACTACCATAAGGGTAGTTAGATCATAAAACTACCTCCGGTTACGGGTATATATTCTCCATTGAGGTAATCCGATAAAGATGAGGCTAAAAATAAAACGACACCCGCAATATCATCCGGCATACCCAGTCGCCTGAGGGGGGTTATGGCAGCTACCTGTTCATGCACTTCTTTGGGTTGTCCTGCTGTAGCATCCGTTAGGGTCAAACCGGGACCGACCACATTAACGGTTATACCCAAGGGACCCAGTTCCATCGCCATAACCTTCGCCATACTATCCATAGCCGATTTTGCGGCGGCATGGGCCGAAAAACCAAATCCTGGAAAACGGGACAGGGAACTGCTGACAAATATTAGCTTCCCTGAGTTTCTGCTCATCATATCCTTCAATACTGCCTGGGAACAGTTATAAAGGGCCTTCATTTCGCCCAAAATTTTGGCCTCTATTTGATCCCATGTAAGTTCAATAAAAGGCCTAATCGGAAAATTAATGTTGGCATTGTTGACAAGAACATCGATTTTGCCAAATTCCCTAAGGGTAGATTCCACTAGATCGTTTACTGCACCTTGATCTCTGACGTCTGCTTGAAACACCATGCCTTTGCCACCGCCTTTTTTAATTTCATTAAGGAGCTCTTCAGCCTTGTCTTTGCTTTTGATGTAATTGATGACTACTGTTGCGCCATGATGCGCGAGGGCCTTTGCTGAAGCAGCTCCAATCCCCCTGCTTGCTCCTGTTATTAATGCTACCTTATCCTTGAGTCTAAGTTCCATAATTCTTCCCTCCTATTTTAAAAAGTGATCATTTCTTGAATATCGGCGCCGTTTCCGGCTATGCTCTTTGTTATTCCTGAACGCTTAGGGTTCACGAAGAAATAAATTCACAATTTTAGGCGTTGAGGTGCCCGTCTGGCAAGGCGTGAAAACGCAGGAATATCTGGATATTCCGAGCTTTCGCAACGCAGCCAGGCGGGATGCATCGGCGTATAAAATGTGAAGTTA
>CAMYNR010000122.1:5201-17470 GCA_947259715.1 uncultured Desulfuromonadales bacterium | reverse complement strand
GAGAAGGCTCATCAAGCAGAATCATTTCAGGCCTGGCCATGATCGCCCGCCCGATCGCCAGCATCTGCTGTTCTCCTCCAGACAGATAGCCGGCCAGGCCGGTCCGTTCTTTCAGGCGCGGGAAATAATGGAAGACCTTTTCGATGTCATCCTTAACCTCTCGGTCTTTGCGGGTATAGGCCCCGAGGCGCAGGTTTTCGATGGTTGTCATGTCCTCGATGATCCGGCGGCCTTCCATGACCTGGAATATCCCTTTGCGGACGATCTCGTCAGGCGGCCGGTTGGCAATGCTTTCGCCCATGAATTCAATCGCCCCGCGTGTCACCTTGCCATCCTCGGTTTTCAGCAGCCCGGAGATCGCCTTAAGGGTTGTCGATTTGCCGGCGCCGTTGGGGCCGAGCAAGGTGACGATTTCGCCTTTGGGAACATCGAGGCTGATCCCGCGCAGCACCAGGATGACTTCGTCGTAGACCACTTCGATATTGTTGACGGAGAGAAGAATCTCTTTTTCAGAAATTTTCGCGGCGGCTTCTGCCATGGTTAAACTCCATTTTCGTATGTAGGGGCGATCCTTGTGATCGCCATTAGCTGTTATCCCTTTGCGGCCCGGGCGAATACAAGATTCGCCCCTACACAGGAAAACTCTGCTGAGCCGAGTGGGGGCAGTCCAGCCCCCACTCGGGCAGTTCAATTACCAGCCAAGCCACTCATCGCGGCGTGGCACTTCGACCGTTGCTTCTTTGGTCATCTCAAAATCACCGCCGTTGTAGCTGCTGGTGTAGATGTTGACCATGGTGGTGCCGCGGTGGTCTTCGGCTGTCCAGGTCGAAGGCAGGCAGACACCTTCAAGGCCGGCAGGAACGAAGTCGCGCATCTGCTCAAAGCCTTTCTTGATATTCGGCCCGTTGATTTCACCCATTGCAGCTGCATTTTTCATCGCTTCCTTCATAAAGAAGGTCGCGCAGACGCCTCGGACATAATGCAGGGGACGCTCTTCCTTGCCGCTTGAGTCGGACATTTTGGAAATCTCTTTCAGGGTTGCCATGCCGGGGGCGTCATCACCCCATTTGGCGGCGCCGACCACCCAGGCGATGCCATCACCAGGCGCGCCGGTGGCTTCGATGGAGTTTTCGTCCCAGCCCCAGACATTGGTCAGAAATTGAGTCTCAACGCCGACGGTAGCGCAGGATTTCAGCAGCGAAATGTTCGAGCCTGAGGTATTGGCGAGGTAGGCATAATCAGCCGCCGCATCCTTCAGCGAGAGGCACTGGGCTTTGGCGTCGGCCGGTTTCAGGGAATAAACGATCGGCTGCAGAACTTCGAAGCCGAGCTCCTCGGCGTAGGCTGCGCAGGCTTCTTTGGGGGCGTTCGGGTAAGGGTGATTGTCGCCCATGTGGATGAACTTGGCTTTGCCGTCTTTGCCTTTGGCTTTCCAGTCGTCAGCTGCCCACTGCACCAGTCCGCGGCAGGCGTCAGAGTAGGAGGGGCCGTAGAAGAAGTTGTAGGGGGCCGGCGCTTTGGTCTTGGGCGACTTGCCGGTGGGATCGGTCAGGTGCCCGGAATAGGAGGCGGAGATGTAGGGAACCTCATCCTTGGCGACAAACTTGACCAGCGCCTCGGTGTCAGCTGTTCCCCAACCTTGGATGGCTACGGGGTTGAGGCTCGATATCCATTTCTTGTAGGTGGCGACGGCCCGTGGAGCGTTGTAGGCGTAGTCGACGGTTTCAAATTCGATTTCCATTCCGTCGATGCCGCCTTGCGCGTTGATATAGCGCATAGCGTCGGCAACGCCGGCGCCATAGGGGATACCGACGTCGGACGTTGGACCGGTCAATGCGGCCAGGTGGCCGACGGGAATCATCTTGGCCGCGAAGGCCGTACTGGCAAGCGCCAGGGAAGCAACAAGGAGTGTGCCGAGGGTGATCATTCTACGCATTGTCTTTCCTCCTTTTTCTGGTGGCCCGGTCATCCGGAGCTGTGTTTCTTAAAATGCTGTTTTATAAATTTAGCAGGCCTGGAGCTTTTGTCAGTAAGAGAAGGGATAGAGCTTCCAGTAAGCTTTGATCATTTTCCAGCGATGCGCGAGTCCGTCCGGCTCGAAAATCAGGAACAGAATGATCGCCAGGCCGATCGACATTTCCTTGATGTAGGCCAGGGCCTGGGTCAAACCAGGTGTATTGCTGCCGACCAGATGGACCCCGGCTTCCATCACTTCTGGCAAGAGAACCATGAACGCGGTGCCCATCAGACTGCCCATTACCGACCCCATGCCACCGATAATGATCATCCCCAGAAACTGGATGGAGAGCAGGATGGTGAATCCTTCGGCGGAAACGAAGCCGAGATAATGGGCAAACAGCGCACCACCCACGCCGGCGTAGAAAGAGGAGATGCCGAAGGAGAGGATGCGGTACTTGTTCAGGTTGATCCCCATGATTTCGGCCGACAGGTAATGATCGCGCACGGCAACGAAGGCCCGGCCGTCGCGGGTGCGCAGCAGGTTGGTGCCGAGCAGGAACATGGCGACGACATAGAAGAGCACCACATACCAGTAGCGCTGATCATTGTTGAACTCAAAGCCGAAGACCGAGAAGGGGTTGGCCATCGCCCCATAGGCGCCGCCGGTGAACCAGTCGGCGCGGGAGAAGAAATCTTCGAGGATGAACTGCGAAGCGAGGGTCGCGATGGCCAGGTAGAGCCCTTTGATCCGCCCGGCCGGGATGCCGACGATCAGCCCGACCGCCATGGTCATTGCGCCGGCCAGGGGTATGCAGAAGAAGACCGGGATGCCAGTGGTGTTGTTGATCCAGGCCGAAGCGAAGGCGCCGAAGCCGAAGAAGGCGGCATGCCCCAGAGAGATCTGCCCGGTGAAGCCGACGACGATATTCAGGCCCAGTGCGGCGATGCCGTAATAGCCGATCTGAATCCCCAGATTGAGCAGGTAGGGGCTCAGAAAACTGGGCGCGAGCAGCAGAAAGATGATCGCGCCGACTGCCGTGCGCCGGGAAAGCGGGGTCGGGAAGATGGTCATGTCCTGCTGGTAGGTGGTGCGGAACTCGCCGCAGCGCATCCGTGAATGTGCCGATGCCATAGACTAGATCCTCTCGATATCTTTGGTGCCGAACAGGCCATAGGGTTTGATCATCAGAATGATCACCAGGGCGTAGAAGGGGGCGATGGTGTACATATTGCCCAGATGCAGCCACTGGCTGTCGAAGAATTCCGCCAGGTTTTCCAGGACGCCGATAATCAGGCCGCCGACGATGGCGCCGACGATCGAATCGAGGCCGCCGAGGATGACCACCGGGAAGACCTTGATGCCGAAAAAGGAGAGGGCCGAGGAGACGCCGTTGACCATGCCGACCACCACTCCGGCCATAGCCGAGACCAGCGCAGAGATCGCCCAGGAGGCGGCGAAGACCTTCTTCACCGAGATGCCCAAACTCTGGGCGACCTGCTGGTTAAAGGCAGTGGCGCGCATCGCCAGGCCCATCTTCGAGTGTTTAAAGAAATAGTAGAAGCCGATCATGATCACCACCGAGATCACCAGGCTCATCACGTAGGCGG
Organism: uncultured Desulfuromonadales bacterium; assembly: GCA_947259715.1. Classification (GTDB taxonomy): domain Bacteria; phylum Desulfobacterota; class Desulfuromonadia; order Desulfuromonadales; family Geopsychrobacteraceae; genus Malonomonas. The sequence continues at coordinate 13,903 of CAMYNR010000122.1, read as the reverse complement.
TCTGGATCTGCAGGCCTAGAATGTTGATCGACTGGGTTTCGAAGACCTGCGGATAGGATTTCGCATAGCCGCCGAACATCCAGCTCATCAGCGACTGAAAGAACATCGACAGGCCGATGGTGACCATGATCACTGAAATAATCGGTTCACCGATCATCGGCCGCAAGACCACCATCTGCAGCAGAATGCCGAAAATCAGCATGAACACCAGGGTGATGGGGAAGCCGATATAGAAGGGCAATTCAAACTTCACCAGCAGCGCCCAGCAGGTCCAGGCGCCGATCAGGAGAAATTCCCCCTGGGCGAAGTTGACGATCTGGGTCGATTTATAAATCAGCACAAAACACATGGCGACCACGCCATAGAGAGTGCCGACGATGATGCCGTTGACGAGAAGCTGAGTAAGAAGTTCAAAATTCATAGTTCGCTCCAAGTTTTCACCAAGGTTCTTGATTCATATCCTTCTCCCTTGAGGGAGAAGGTGGCCGCAGGCTGGATGAGGGGAGGCTGTTCCTTTCCCCTCACCCTGGCCCTCTCCCTGAGGGAGAGGGGGACTATCAGCTTGCTGATTTCAATTCCATGTCGGTCTCCTGATCATCGTCAGCATCAGGATTCAGGTCGACGACTCGGACATCAGTCTGCACGCGGGACTTGTTGCCATCCTGGAAAGTGATGACCGTGTCGATGTGGACCTGGGGCTGATTGGCATAGACCGCATCGATGATCTCGGCATATTTCTCCTTGATGACGCCGCGCCGCACCTTGCGGGTGCGGGTCAGCTCACCGTCGTCGGCGTCGAGCTGTTTGTAGAGGAGCAGGAACTTGCGGATCTGCTGAGCTTCCGGCAGGGTGGCGTTGACCTGCTTGACCTCCTGCTGGATCATCTCGTAAATGCGCGGCTGGGCCGAAAGATTGATGTAGTTGGTGAAGGCGATGTCGCGTTGCTCGGCCCACTTGGCGACGATCTCATAGCGGATGCAGATGATCGCCGAGAGGTAGGGGCGGCCGTCCCCCTGGATCACCGCCTCGGCGATAAAAGGTGAGAACTTCAATTTATTTTCGATGAACTGTGGCGAAAAGCGGGTGCCGGTCGAGGTCTCTGCCAGGTCGGAGATGCGATCGATGACCACCAGGTGGCCATTCTCCTGCTTGAAATAGCCAGCGTCGCCGGTATGCATCCAGCCATCGTCGAGGGTTTCCTCGGTCGCCGTTTCATTCTTGTAGTAACCAAGGAACATGCCGCGGGTCTTGGCAACCACCTCGCCGACGCCGTTGCTGTCGGGATTGTCAATGCGCACCTGGGCATTTTCAAAGGGGATGCCGACGCTGTCGAAATCAACGTCATCGGCCTGGTGAATGGTGTAGGCGCCCGCCAGCTCGGTCTGCCCGTAGAGCTGGCGCAACGGCACGCCCATGGCGAGGAAGAACTTGAAGGTGTCCGGCCCAAGCGCTGCGCCGCCGGTTGCCGCTGAACGTAAATAGGAGAAGCCGAGGCGGTCTTTCAGCGCTCTGAAGAGCAGCCAGTAGGCCAGCTTCGATTGCCCCTGGCCGCGCTCTTCAGCCTGCTGGGCCAATTTCAGCCCCCAGGCATACATCTTCTGCTTGAACCTGGTGGCGTCCATCATTTTCGCTTTGACGTCGGCGGCGACGCTTTCCCAGACCCGCGGCGCCAGCAGCACAAAGTTGGGGCCGATCTCCCGCAGATCGTCCATCATCGTCTCCGGTTCTTCGACGAAGTTGACGATCTGGCGGCTGATCAGCGCCTGGGAAACAGCATAGACCTGCTCCATGATCCAGGGCAGCGGCAGGACCGAGACGTAGTTGTCGGTCGGAAATTTGGGGTCCGCCTGCAGGTAGGCGAGGCAATGATCGAGCATCGGGCCGCCCTGAAGCATCGCCAGCTTGGGGTTGCTGGTGGTGCCCGAGGTCGGGCAGAGGATCGCCACATCCTCCGGCTGGCCGGCGGCGACCAGTTGCCGATACAGGTCCGGCTGCTGCTGATCGAGTTTTTCCCCCAGGGCCATCAGGTCGCTGTGGCTGAGCAGCCGGGGGTCCTTGTATTTGCGCATGCCGCGCGGGTCGCAGTAGATGATGTGCTTGACGCAAGGACACTCCTCGGTAATGTCGAGGACCTTGTCGACCTGCTCCTCATCTTCGGCGATGATGACTTTCGCGCCGGCGTAGTTGATCAGGTAGGCGCACTCCTCATTCATCGAGTCCTGATAGATACCGAAGATCATTGCCCGCAACGCATGGCTGGCGATCTCACCGGCGACCCACTCGGGGCGGTTGTCGCCGATGATGCCGACCGAGTCACCCTTCTCGATGCCGAGCTGATGCATCCCCAGGGCAAACAGCTTCACCATCCGATTGTAGGCGTCCCAGCTGAATTCGTTCCAGATACCGAACTCTTTTTCCCGCAGCGCGGTTTCCTCGGGCCAGTTGTCGGCATTGTGGAGCAGCAGTTTGGGGAAGGTATTGTACTGTCGAATGTCCGCGTATTCGGCTTTCATCAGGCCACCTCCGCTGGCTTGTCAGCGTCGCTGTCATCTTCACCAAGGTAGGCTTTCTTGACCCGCTCGTTGGCCATCACCTCGTCGGGGAGACCTGCGGCGATCTTGCGGCCGAAGTCGAGGACCATGACCCGGTGGGAGATATCCATCACCACCCCCATATCATGCTCGATCATCACCACGGTCATGCCCCATTCTTCATTCAGGTCGATAATATAGCGGGCCATATCCTCCTTCTCCTCCAGATTCATCCCGGCCATCGGCTCATCGAGCAGGATCAGATCGGGTTTCAGAGCGACAGCGCGGGCCAGCTCTACCCGTTTGCGCAGGCCATAGGAGAGGGTTCCGGCGATCGATTTGCGGATATGGGCGATTTCCAGAAAGTCGATGATGTCTTCGACCTGCCGCCGGTGGGCGAGTTCCTCTTTCTGGGCGCGGGAAAACCAATAGAGTGGCCCTGAGAAGTAATTGTTTTTCAGCTGATGGTGACGGCCGACCATGATGTTGTCGAGGACCGACATATGGCTGAACAGCGCCAGGTTCTGAAAGGTGCGGCCGATGCCGAGGGTGCAGCGGTCGTTGGGGCGCAGGCCGATCAATTCTTTGCCGGCGTATTTGATCGAGCCTTTGGTGGGTTGGTAGCGCCCGGAGATGCAGTTCAGCATGGAGGTTTTACCGGCGCCGTTCGGGCCGATGATGGAAAAGATTTCGCCACGGCGGACAGCAAAACTGACGTCAGTCAAGGCGTGAACACCACCGAAAGAGAGCGAAATATCATTGACCTCTAACAGCAGGTTGGGGTCGGACATGGGCATTCCTCCTCTGACCTCTTAGCGGCTTCAGCGGCAGGCTGAGGCGCGGTGATGGTTTGGAATGCTAATGAGTTTGCAAGGTGGATACCAAACAATGTTTTATCCTGCTTGCTGGTTTTGTAAAGGCCCTAAGTAGTAAAAAACAGGGCGGAAAAATTTATTCTTTAGCTCTTTTCTGCGAGAAAAGGTCCTGGCGCCAGTGTCATCTCCGTTAACACTGGTGTCAGGACCAATCTGTCGGGAGTCTTCAATCGATGGAGAATTTCTGCAATTTCTTGTAAAGACCTGGTCGCGAAATTCCCAGCAGTCTGGCTGCGTTCAATTTATTGCCGCCAGTTTTTTCCAGGGTCGCGCGCAGGAGCTTCTGCTCAAGCCCTTCCATGATATCCTGCAGGGGCAGTTGGCCGATATTTGACAGCAGCTCCGGAGGGGGGTCTGCCTGGCCGGTCTGGGCCAGGGGGCTGCCGAATTTCTGGCGGATATATTGGGGCAGATCGGCTGCATCGATCAGCGGCCCACTGGTCATATTGAAGGCGCTTTCAACTGCATTGCGCAACTCGCGGATATTGCCGGGATAATTATATTGTTTGAGCATTCCCCAGGCCTCGTCGGTCAGGCCCTGGATGTCCAGTTCGAATTCCGCGTTGAAGTTGTCGATCAGGTGCTTGGTAATGAAGTAGATGTCTTCGCGGCGCTCGCGCAGGGGAGGAATTTCCAGGGCAATGACATTCAGCCGGTAGTAGAGGTCGGTACGAAACTTTCCTTCTGCAACCTGTTGCTCGAGGGTGACGTTGGTGGCCGCGAGCACCCGGATGTCCAGCCTGCGGGTCTGGGTGCTGCCCAGCGGCGTGACCTCTTTTTCCTGCAGTACGCGTAGTAGTTTAGCCTGCATATGCTGCGGCATCTCGCTGATTTCATCGAGAAAGATGGTGCCGGTGTGGGCCTGTTCGAATTTACCGGCCTGGCCCCCCTTGCGCGCGCCGGTAAAGGCGCCATCGACGTAGCCGAACAGCTCCGCTTCCATCAACTGTTCAGGGATCGCCGCGCAGTTGACGCGGACGAAGGGAGCGAAGCGCCGTTTGCTGGCGGCATGTATGGCATGGGCAAAGAGTTCTTTGCCCGTGCCGCTTTCGCCGGCCAGCAGGACATTTGACGGACGCTGGGCGATGCGCAGGATTTTTTCCTTCAGGTCTTTCATCACCGGACTCTGGCCGATGATGCTGTTGCAGTCGTATTTAAATTCGTGGCTGGAATTATTGGTTGGTTTTTTAGTTTTTTCCGGTTGCTTGATGTAGGCCTGAAACTTATCGGCCAAACGGGAGAGTTCGCGAATGTCATGGAAAAGAATCTTCCCCAACGCGCCGATCATCTGTCCTTCTTTGAGCAGCGGGTAGCGGCTGACGATGGCATTGTGGCCGCCAAGCAGATGTGGTTCGGCCACCTCCGACTGGCCGGTGTCCATGACCACCGGCAGCCGTGATGGATTGGAGTTGGGATAGGCCTTGTGGACATGTTTGCCGATCATCTGACTGGCGCGGACGCCAAGGGAATCGGCAAAGGGTTGATTGACCAGGGTGATGATTCCCTCCGGATTGACCAGGATCAGGCTGTCGTCATGGAAGAAGCTGTGTTGCTTGAGGGTGCTGAGCAGGTCGGGCAGGTCGGCGGTCTGCATTGTCCGCTGCTCTTCCCGGTAGATAGCCAGAATCCCGCCATCGGGTTGATTGGCCTTTTCCAGAGGGGAGAAATCGCAGAAGTGCTGACGGCCATCGATCAGCAGCGGCTGCCCTTTAAAGCAGTAATTCTGCATGATCAGGGTTTGCAGGTAGCCAAGTTTTAAGGGCTGGTTAAGTTTCTGGCCGAGCAGCTGTTCCGGTCTTAAGCCGAGCAGGCGAAAACTCTCCTCATTGCTGTTGGTGATTCGATGTTGCCGGTCGAAGCTCAACAGCAGGCAATCGGCGCTGTTGTTGATGCCTGCCAGGCTGAAATCGGCCTTCTTGATCTGCTCAGAGATTTTCATTTATTCCCCCATGGTTGAGCCGCTGCCGGAGACATCATTGTCATCCTCAAGCAACGGCGCAGCGGAATGTTGCATCTGTTGCAATAATACAATGTTATATTTTCTATGTAAATTAATGTTTGGTGTGATGAAACTAATCTTTTTGGGCCGTTTTTGCCCTCTGTCGAGGTTCCAGCAAGTTCTGCTAATATAATCAGATATAGAAGCTTTTTACGGGCCAAGGAGGTCTGTCTCCAGCTGTTTACACTCTGTCTGCAGAGCGACTTTCTTCTCTGCGGTGGAGCTGATAGCGGCGGTCAGATGTGGTGGTTTCTTGTTTTCTGGGGCCTGGCATGAGAGTTGCTAAAACAATGTTATTTTGAAAAGTGGGGATGCTGCCGTAACTCTGCCAACTGCCAAAGAGGAGAAAATCATGCAGGCTGAGGTTTATCAGATCAAGAATCCGATCCGCTTCATTACCGCCACCAGTCTATTCGATGGCCATGATGTCTCGATCAATATCATGCGCAGGATCATGCAGGATTCTGGAGCAGAGGTTGTTCATCTGGGGCATAACCGTTCGGTTCATGAAATAGTGGCTGCGGCGATTCAGGAGGATGCCCAGGGGATAGCGGTCAGCTCCTATCAGGGCGGGCACATGGAATTTTTCAAGTTCATGTACGACCTGTTGCAGGAGCAAGGGGCTGGGCATGTCAAAATCTTCGGCGGTGGTGGGGGCGTGATTCTGCCGTCCGAGATCGAGGAGTTGGAAGCCTACGGAATCTGCAAAATCTTTTCCCCGGAAGATGGTCGGCGCATGGGACTGCAGGGAATGGTCAACTACAAGCTTGAGCAGTGTGACTTCACGCCGCCCAGGCATATCTCCCGTGATCTGGAAATGCTTGCCGAGGCCGACCCGCAAGCTGTGGCGCGTTTGATCACCGCCGCGGAACAGCGCGTGCAAGGGGGAAACGGCGAGCTGCAGGCGGTTCAGCAACGCCTGAAAGAAATAACTGGCAAGGTGCCGGTGCTGGGTATTACCGGGACGGGCGGAGCGGGCAAGAGTTCTCTGACCGATGAGCTGGTGCGCCGTTTTCTGTTGGATTTTGCTGATAAGCGGCTGGCGATCCTGTCCGTCGACCCGACCCGCAAGCGGACTGGCGGAGCGCTGCTCGGCGACCGTATCCGCATGAATGCCATCGATACATCGCGGGTCTTTATGCGCTCCCTGGCGACCCGTGAATCGCGCAGTGAGCTTTCGTCGGCCATCAATGAAGCGCTGGATGTCCTGAAGGCCGCAGCCTTCGACCTGATTATTGTCGAAACCAGTGGCATCGGCCAGGGGGATGCCGGAATTGTTGAAGTCTGCGACCTTTCCCTCTATGTCATGACCAGTGAGTTCGGCGCTCCGACCCAGTTGGAAAAGATCGACATGCTCGATTTTGCCGATTTGGTCGCGCTGAACAAAATGGAAAAGCGTGGCTCGGAGGATGCCCTGCGAAACGTGCGCAAGCAGTACCGGCGCAATCGGCATCTGTTTGAGGCAGCCGATGCGGAATTGCCGGTTTACGGCACCATCGCCAGTCAGTTTAACGATGTCGGGACCAATCGACTCTATCGGGCCCTGATCGACAGATTTAACGATAAATTTCAGCTCGGCTGGGAGTCTCAGCTGGCGGTGGGGGAAGGGCAGAGCACGGCTCAGCAGGTGATTCCCCCGGAGAAGGTCTCCTATCTTGCGGAGATTGCTCATACCGCACGGAGCTATCGCCGGCAGGTTGTTGAGCAGGTTCAGGCCGGTCGGCAGCTCTTTCAGTTGACCGGCAGTAAACAGCTGTTGGCCGAACGGGAGGTTGACGAACTCGCGCCACTTGATGAGTTGATCGAAGCTGCGCAGCAAAAGCTAAGCGAGGATAATCGCAAATTGCTGCAGAGGTGGCCGGAATTGAAAAAGGCTTACCGTGAGGATGTCATGGTCACCAGGGTGCGTGATAAGGAGATCCATACCGAGTTGATGACCACCACCCTCTCGGGAACCCGGATCCCCAAGGTCTGCCTACCCGATTATGCCGACTATGGCGAGATTATCCGCTGGTGCATGAAGGAAAACGCGCCGGGCTTTTTTCCTTACACTGCTGGCCTCTTTCCCTTTAAGCGCACCGCTGAAGATCCCAAGCGGCAGTTCGCGGGAGAAGGGACTCCGGAGCGGACCAATCGCCGCTTCCACTATCTGACCAAAGATGATGACGCCAAGCGGCTCTCAACCGCTTTTGACAGCGTCACCCTCTACGGCGAGGACCCGGATGAGCGCCCCGACATTTACGGTAAGGTCGGTAACAGCGGCGTGTCGATCTGCACCCAGACCGATATGGACAAACTCTTCGCCGGTTTCGATCTCTGTGATCCGATGACCAGTGTTTCTCTGACCATTAACGGGCCGGCGCCGATGCTGCTGGCGATGTTCATGAACACCGCCATTCGTCAGCAGCTGGAAAAGTTCCGCCAGGAGAAGGGGCGGGAGCCGTCTGAAGATGAGGCAGCGGAAATTCGCAGCTGCAATCTGCAGACGGTGCGCGGGACCGTTCAGGCCGATATCCTCAAGGAAGACCAGGGCCAGAACACCTGTATTTTTTCGACCGAGTTTGCGCTGCGGATGATGGGGGATATTCAGGACTATTTCATCAACCAGAAGGTGCGTAATTACTATTCAGTTTCGATCAGCGGCTATCACATTGCCGAAGCCGGCGCCAACCCGATCAGCCAGTTGGCTTTTACCCTGGCCAATGGTTTTACCTTCGTCGAATACTATCTGGCCCGGGGGATGCACATCGATGAGTTTGCCGGTAACCTGTCATTCTTTTTCAGTAATGGCCTTGACCCGGAATACGCGGTGATCGGTCGAGTGGCGCGGCGGATCTGGTCTGTGGTGCTGCGTGACCGCTATGGCGCCAACCAGAAGAGCCAGATGCTCAAATACCACATTCAGACTTCGGGACGCTCCCTTCATGCCCAGGAGATGACATTTAACGATATCCGCACCACTCTGCAGGCCTTGATGGCGATCTATGACAATTGCAATTCACTCCACACCAACGCCTACGATGAGGCGATCACCACCCCGACGGAAGAGTCGGTACGGCGGGCGATGGCGATCCAGATGATCATCAACAAGGAGTACGGCCTGGCGAAAAACGAAAACCCGCTGCAGGGCTCATTGATAATCGAGGAGCTGACCGATCTGGTTGAGGGGGCGGTCCTGGCCGAGTTTGAACGAATCAGCCAACGCGGCGGCGTGCTCGGTGCCATGGAGACCCAGTATCAGCGGAGTAAGATCCAGGAAGAATCAATGCTCTACGAGCACCAGAAGCACACCGGTGA
>CAMYNR010000122.1:0-5172 GCA_947259715.1 uncultured Desulfuromonadales bacterium | reverse complement strand
TTGGCCCGTTCAACCGAGGAGGAGAAACAGCACCAGATCAGCAATTTAAGGGCTTTTCAGGAGGCCAATGCTGATCAGGCCCCCGAGGCCCTGAAACGTCTGCAGCAGGTCGCGATTGGCGGTGAAAATATTTTCGCTGAGCTGCTGGAGACGGTCAAGGTCGCTTCGCTCGGGCAGATCAGCACGGCTCTTTATGAAGTCGGCGGGAAATACCGGCGTAACATGTAGTGGGCAGGCAGAAAGTCAAAAAAAAGAAGGAGACTGTCTTTGGCAGTCTCCTTCTTTTTTATATTGCTGGGCTAAAAACTGTTTAGACCTGCATGCCACCACCGATAGCAATGGTTCTGGTGGTGAAATAGTCGTTCTCGATGACGTAGCGCACGGTGTGGGCAATCTCTGCCGGTTCGGCGAGACGCCGCAGGGGGATTTCCCCTTTGATTTTGTCGAGGACCTCATCCGGAATGGTTTTGACCATTTCGGTGTTGGCGAAACCCGGTGCAACTGCGCCACAGCGTACGCCGTAACGAGCCAGTTCTTTTCCCCAGGTCGCGGTCAGGGCAGCGACACCGGCTTTGGCCGCCGAGTAGTTGCTCTGGCCGATGTTGCCGTCGCGGCTGATACTGCTGATGTTGACAATCACGCCTTTACGGTCGTTTTCAACCATTTTTGCAGCGGCTTCACGTCCGCAAAGGAAAACCCCGGTCAGGTTGACATTGATGACCTGCTGCCAGGCCTCAAAGGTCATTTTTTTGGTGACACCGTTTTTGTGCTTCACCAGCAGCGCATCGCGGGTGATCCCGGCATTGTTCACCAGACCGTCGATCTGGCCAAAGTCCTCTTGGATTTTATCGAAAGTGGCGACAACATGGGTTTCGTTGGCGACGTTGGCGGCATAGGTGCGAACTTCCACGCCAAACTCGCGCAGTTTTTCGACCGCCTCGTCCAGGCCTTCCTGGTTCAGGTCGATCAGGGCCAGTTTGCCGCCCTGGCTGGCGATATCTTTGGCAATTTCGAAACCGAGGCCGCGTGCGCCCCCGGTGACGACAAAAACATTATCTTTGATGATCATACTGTCCTCTGTTGGCTATTTAGCAAAGTTGCCGAAATTTAAACTCTTTGGCTGACCCACTCGGCAATTCTGGGGGCCAAAGTTGCTTGGGTCTTTCCGGAGACGAACATGCCGACATGGCCGACCGGAAAGGAGAGTTCCTGTTTGTCTTTGGTGCCGACATACTCGAGCAGTTTTTTCGAAGAGATCGGCGGCACCAGGGTGTCGTAGTCGGCGTAGATGCAGAGAACCGGCATGCTGATATTTTTCAGATCGACCTTCTGTCCACCGAGTTCAAACTCACCTTTAACCAGCTTGTTCTCTTTGAACAGGTCTTTGGCATTCTGGCGTAAAACCTCCCCGGGCTGGTCGGGGCTGTCAAAGATCCAGCTTTCCATGCGCAGAAAATCAGCCAGTTTATCGGCGTCAGCCATCAGATCGACCATGTTGACATATTTCTGCACCGTCAGAGTGAGCGGCTGCAGCATCTGGTAGGACTGATTCATCAGGTCGCCTGGAACCACGCCATAGGCATCGATCATCAGGTCCACGTCCATCTGCTTGCTCCAGACAAACAGCAGGCTGTCGTCGGTCTCGAAATCGATCGGCGCGACCATGGTGATCAGATTCTGAACCTTTTCCGGGTGCAACGCTGCGTAGATGGTCGAGAAGGTGCCCCCCTGGCAGACGCCGAGCAGATTGATGGCGTCGAGCTGATGCTGCTGGCAGATGTGCGCGATGCAGTCATCCATGAACCCATTGATAAGATCATCCATGGTCAGGTAGCGATCCATGCGGTCAGCGTATCCCCAGTCGATCAGGTAGACATCCTGCCCCTGGTCAAGGAGGTTGCGGATCATTGATCGGTTCGGCTGCAGGTCAAGCATGGTATAGCGGTTGACCATGGCATACACGATCAGGGTCGGCACCGGGCAGACCTTGTCGGCACGCGCCTTATAGCGGTAAAGTTTGCGCTTACCGTCTTCGTAGACCAGCTCTTTTTCGGTCTGGCCGAGTTTGATTTCATCGGCTGAAGCCAGGTTCTCAACCCCTTTTTTCAGGTTGTCGGCAAAGTTTTTGAACTCTTCCATGGATTCCTGAAGTTGCTCTGCGTAGTTCATTTTATCGTCCTCACTCATTCAGCCGGGGTGCCAGCAGGCTTTTTCGTTCTGCTGGTCGTTTTGGGACTTTTAGCGCTGGTAGCTCTTTTGGTCGGTGCTTTTTCGGCAGACTTGGTTCTTCTGGTGGTAGGCGCTTTGCCCGACTGCTCAGCCTTTTCTGTCAGGTCCTGAACTTTCGTCAGGGCGGCTTCCAGCTTCTCGAAGCGCTGCTCGCTTGCTGCGACGGCGTCCTGCGCAGCTTTGGCTTCAGCTGCAAGTTGTTCCTGCTGTTTGCGTGATTTACGCAGATCGCGCTTGAGCTGCATAATTTCTTTTGCTGCCAGATCGACATCACGTTTCAGGGCGATCGGGGTCTGATCAAGGACCTTTTCGGCCAGGCTGTTCAGTTGAATTTTCAACCGCAGACCGGCTGCGGCGAACTCGCCCTGGGTTGTGGCGAACTCTTTGCTACCAAAGACATCGAGAAAGACAGCTTCGTTTTCCTGGGTCCAGAGACTGCAGAAATCACTGAATTTAATCGGTGGTTCGTTGTTCAGGGAGCGTTCGACCAGTTTTGCCTGGAAGCGGTTGCCGGCTTTGCGAGCGGTCTCTTCCAGCAGTTTGCTCATGTTGGCAAAGGCCTGCATGTAGTCGAGCGAGAGGCTGATCGCCTTGGAGCAGTCCTGAGAGGTTTCCCGGTTGATGCCGACCTGTGGTGCGAGCAGATAATTATCCATCTGCTCTTTCCAGTTGTTAAAGCCCTCCAGCAGTTTGTCGAATCCCTGTTGGCCGGCGGTGTTGGTCAGCTGGTTGAAGAAGCCCTGGTAGGTGGTAAACAGCTGACTGTAAAGATCGCCACCACCAAATGCGGAGCCTTGCAGAATGCCGAACAGCTTCTGCATCTCTTCATGCAAATTGCGGTTACTGAAGGTGGAAAAGAAGGGATGTTCGGTTTGCATGAAATTGTTCAGAAAACTGCTCGGATCAGCCCAGTTCTGCCCGGCCATAAACGGGTTCTGCAGGCCGCCGGGGAATTTCATATTACCCAGCCAACTTTTATAGAACTCCTGCAGAAGGGTGAAGTTGAATTGCTTTAGCAGGTCTGTCGGCAGCTTGTCGCCCCAGGCCTGCTGAATGTTTTTTTGCAGGGTCGCACCAAAGTTGCTGAACTGCTCAAACAGGTCCTGCTGAGTTTTCAACAGCTCTTCAAAATTGGTTGGCATTTTCTGCCTGGTCGCTCCCTGAAAACCCTGGGTCAGTTCTTCTCCCCAGTTGGCGTACTGCTTGGTCAGCTTTTCCTGCTGATCTTGCCAGGTTTTAAGCCAGTCTGCCTGTTGTTTAAAAAAATCTTGCATTAATTTTCCCCTTTTAAGCGTATTTGAATGCTCTGCTGCGGGTTATTATCGTCAATGGAAAGTTGCGGCGGCCGGTGATTTGACCGTGGAGCGGCATCGACGCAACTTGCCATGAGTTAAACAAAGATTAAACATTTTGTAAACGATAAAGTCTTTTTAAGCAAGGGAAAAGTGAAATAATTATTCCCAGGACGCAGGGGTTCTCAATGGAGGTGGTCAGTATGACTTTCAAGGACTGCCGATGAGGCCGCTCCTGCGGGTAGGGTTTCAGCTCTTCCCGTGTCTCTAGCGGGGCTGCGAGCGCCGGGCTTTGTGAGGCTTGCTGGTTATTTTGTCCTATTTGGTTTTCTTCAGCCGTTCCATCAGCTGTGTCTCGAGTTCTCGATAAGCTTCCGCCGGATCGATTTTCAGAATGACCAGCATTTCAGCGAGCTTGTCTTCGTCGCCTTCGCTGAGGTCATCCAGCTGGTCGAGGCGCTCAAGCAGACTAAGTTCTGAGCGCGGCTTTTGCACCCGATAAAGCCGCATGATACGCAGCACATCTTGGTACGCGTCAGTTTCCGCTTCGCCGCTGAGGTCTTCGTCATCGTCGTCGGTCATGGTCTGGGTGACAAAGTTGCTTTCCGTTCCTTCGAGGAAGCCGATCATGGCATCACTCCAGGGGGCCATGGTGGAACCAAGAAAGCCGCTGGCAGTGATGAAGTTTTTCAATGATTTTGACCCACTTAAACCAAAATCTTCGTTTTTCAATTCAAGAATCTGGAGCAGTTTGCCGATTTTTGCTTTGGGAACTCCGGCCCGTCCCGACTCAAACCTCGCCACCACCTGAATGGCGCTGTTGCCCTCGTAGCCAAGGCTCTCGCCAAGCTCTTTGCGGCTCAAGCCTTTTTCCAGACGGCGTTGTTCGAGGAGTTTTCCAACCTTTTTACGGAAGAGTTCTTTTTGTTCTTTGGTGATCATAATTCAGTGCGCTTATTCCTGATGAGGTTTTTGTGGCGGGGCGAAGCATGATTGACAGCGCCTTGGATTGACCAGATAGTTTCCATCCGGAAACGGCCCTTTTTCGCAATCTCTGCGTCAATCTGTGGCCTTGCTTGTGCGGCGTACGATGTACGCCTCCGCGCAATACCTTGATTTCCTTGACCTTGCAAAAAATTGCTCGTTTCCAATCTGGAAAACACACAGTGGCAGCCGGAGTTTCCGGATACTCACCAAATAGGGTTCCATCTTATCGGGATTCAGAAAAAAAAGCAATCCGTAAACAAAGTCGATATATTCCCCTTGACAGTCTGTTTAAAGTTTTTTTGCTCCAGGCCCTGTATTTATGGTTGATCGCACTGGCTATCCAGTAAGGTCAGGTATCCGCCACACCGGCCCACAGAATAAAGACCCGGCTGACGAAGCCGGGTTCCTTTATAATTGAATGTCCTGCCAATCACGGACTCTGAAGGCAAGATAATGAGTGTAAATCCGCAAAAATACAAGACCGGGTCAGGCGGCCCAATCCACGCTCCCACGGGCACTTCGCTTACGTGCCGTGGATGGCACCAGGAAGCTGCCATGCGCATGTTGATGAATAATCTCGATCCGGCGGTGGCCGAGAAACCCGATGACCTGATCGTTTACGGCGGCACAGGCAAGGCGGCGCGAAACTGGGCTTGTTATGAAC
>CAMYNR010000121.1 GCA_947259715.1 uncultured Desulfuromonadales bacterium | reverse complement strand
GATGCCGGATACGCCGCCGTCTTGATGGGCGGGCTGCTGATCTATTGGAAGCGCCTCGGGCAGAGCGCAAACGGCCGCGCCTGGCGCGTCAGGTTGTTTGCCCTGTTCAGCTTCTCCATAGTCTACGGGATCATGGCCGGCGGCTACTTAGGCGTGACTCCTCCCAAGGTCTCGGTACTGGACGTCTTCCACGTGGTCGATTTGAACGACTACCCGACGCAGATGGAAGTCTCGATCATCATCGGCGTGCTGCATCTAGCGCTGGCGAACGCCATGGTGGCGTTCATCAATCGACACCGGACGAAGGCGTTCGCCAATCTCGGCTGGATCGCGGGATTGTTCGGCGGCGTCATTGTCACCTACAGCGAAGCCGGTGGCTTCTTTTCGCTGGCCGGCACCATCTTGCTCATCGGCGGGGTCGCCGCGATCTTTGTCTTTACGAGCGAGCGGCCGATCGTCAACCGCCCAATCGACTATCTGTGGCGGGTGTTGGACGGCTTCAAAGCCCTGACCGGGATCATGGGGGCGTTCGGCGACGTGCTGAGCTATCTGCGCCTGTTCGCGCTGGGGCTCGCGAGCGCCTCGCTCGCAGCGACCTTCAATGGATTGGCGGTGCAGATCAATGACGCGTTGCCGGGGCTGGGATTGCTGTTCGCCATCCTGATCCTGGTCTTTGGCCATTCCGTCACACTTGGCTTGGGTATCATGAGCGGCGTGGTCCATGGCCTCAGGCTCAATTTCATCGAATTCTACAAATGGGGAATGCCGGGAGAGGGTAGCGTGTTCCGGAAATTCGCCCGAAAGGAGGTGCAACCGTGAACGATTTAGTATTGGCCTTGGGCTGGATCGGCATTTACTCGCCGATGGCGCTCGGTGCGATCGGCAGCTCGGCCGGTAGTGCCCTCGCAGGCGCTGCGGCATGCGGCGCGATGCTCGAAACCGAGAGCGGCTACGGCCGCTTTATTGGCCTGACGGCGCTGCCATCATCGATGGTGATCTATGGCATTGTCGTCATGTTCACACTCAACCGCGAAGTCACGCCCGAGAACGCCGGGGCGCTGTTCGGGATCGGATTGTTCGCCGGTCTCGCGTTTCTTTATTCGGGGATTTACCAAGGTCGCGCATGCGCCGACGCGATCAATGCGTCCAAGGAAAAGCCCGAGATCTTCGGCTTGTCGATAGCGCCGGCCGCGATCATCGAAGGCTTCGCGGTCTTCGCGTTCGTCTTCGCGCTGGTCGTTAGCGCGGGGATCAAGGCAACGGGAGGCTCCTGATGGCTAAAGAAGCGAAAGAGGCACCGCCTCCCGCCAGCGGGGTTGACGCGCTCATCGCCAAGCTCCGCGATCAGGGGGTCTCGGCGGGCCGCGGCGAAGCCGACAAGATCGTCGCCGCCGCCCAGGCCCAGGCGAAGCAGATCGTCGACAAGGCGAACGCGGAAGCCAAGGCGCATCTCGCGGCCGCGCACAAGGAGGGCGACGCCTACCAGTCTGCCGGCGAGGAGGCCGTGAAGACGGCCATGCGCGATACCGTCCTCGATATGAAATCGCGGCTGATGCAGCGGTTCGGCGCGGATGTCAGGCGGCTGACGTCGGAAGAGCTTGGCAATGACGACACCCTCAAGCAGATGATTCTCGAGCTGGTCGGGCGGGTACGCAAGGACGCGGGCACCGACAAGGCAGGCAGCGTCGAGGTCGTTCTCCCGGAAAAGGTCGCGGGGCTGGACGAGCTGCGCAAGAACCCCGCCGAGCTGCAGAAAGGCCGGGCGACCAAGTACGCCCTGGGCCTGACGGACCAGATGTTGCGCGAAGGTGTGACCTTCTCGGCGTCGGACGACGTCAAGGCGGGGGTCAAGATCCGCATGGTCGAGGGTGACATCACGATCGACCTCACCGACGAGGCGGTCGCGGCGCTCTTGCTGCAGCATTTGCAGCCGCGCTTCCGGGCCGTGCTCGAAGGCATCGTGAAATAGCAGGCGGGCCGCACGGCGATGAGTGATCCGAACGTCTATATCATGCTGATGGCGAGCCTCCCGAATCCCGAGGCTCTGTTCCTCGCCAAGCGGCCGCCGTTGTCCCGCTTGAAGCTCGAGCGCCGGCTGCGCGTTCTCAAGCCCGAGGATGCCCGGGCGCTCAAGCTGACCGAGCAGGCTTTGCATTGGGGCGAGATGCCGCTGAACGTGACGGACGAGGAGATCGTGAACCGGGCGAAGAAGGCGATGCGGGAGATCGAGAGCGAGACCGTGCGCCTGTTCATTCGCAACCGGCTCGAGATCCGCACCTGCATGGTCGCCTTGCGCCGACGCCACCGCGGCGAGCAGGCGCCGGCGCCCGGAACCGTCTGGGGCTTTGGCCGCTGGACGGCGCACATCGCGCGCAATTGGAACGAGGGAACGTTCCGCCTCGACAAGGTTTTCCCGTGGCTTCGCCAGGCCGACAAGCTGTTGAAGGACGGCGACGCGCTGCCCCTGCAGCGGCTCGTTATGGAGCAGGCGTGGACGAGCGTGAACCGCCTCAAAGGGCAGCATCTATACGATTTCGAGGCCGTCGTCGCCTACGTCATCAAATGGAACATCGTGGACCGCTGGGGCCAATATGATAACGAGAAAGCTGCCAAGCGCTTCGAGGATTTGACCCAGGCCGCCCTCGGCGATCACGCGAACTTGCTCGAGGAAGGACAAGCCTGATGGCCAGCAAGGCAAAACCCAA
>CAMYNR010000120.1 GCA_947259715.1 uncultured Desulfuromonadales bacterium | reverse complement strand
GTAAACAGCAGCCGATCCCTCCTGCTCGATCACCGCCTTAAACGCTTTCAGTACCTCGATCTGGGTCGTGACGTCCAGCGCCGTGGTAGGTTCATCCAGCAGCAAGAGGTCAGGTTTGCCGCAGAGCGCCATCGCGGCCATGAGCCTTTGCAGCTGACCACCGGAGACCTGGTGCGGATAACGCCTCCCCAAGCGTTCCGGGTCCGGCAGTTCCAGGGCCCGGTAGAGCGACTCGGCACGCTGGTTGGCTGATTCCTGGCTCATCTGCCCGTGGAGAATGGCCGATTCGGTTACCTGCTCGCCAATCGTCAGCGCCGGATTGAAGGTGGCGGCGGCGCTTTGCGCCAGGTAGGCGACGCGCCTGCCACGAAGCTGCCGTTTTTCCTGGTCCGGCATGGAAATGACATCCCGGCCGTCCAGCCGGACTTTACCTTCGCTAAACACGAGCCCAGGCTTGGTATATCCCAGTGCAGACAGCGCTATGGTGGTTTTTCCCGAACCCGATTCACCGATCAGGGCCACTACTTCTCCACGTCCGACGCTGAAACTCACTCCTTTGACGATTGGCATAAGGCTGCCATCGTCCTTGCGGGCATCGACTCTCAACTGATCTACTTCCAGAAGTGGTGGCATCAGATCATTCTCTTTGCCAGTTTTCCACCCGAATGGGCAGAAATGTCATCAACGATCATGTTGATCGATATCGTCAGCGTTGCAATGGCTAGGGCCGGCACCAGGGGTGCAATGGAACCGTAAGGCAGACCCGCGAGGTTTTCTTTGACCATGCTGCCCCAGTCCGACATCGGCGGCTGAACACCCAGGCCAAGAAAACTGAGGCTCGAAATAAAAAGGATGATCCAAACGAATCGCAACCCGAAATCCGTTGCCAGTGGCATTATCACGTTGGGCAGTATCTCGCGGAAGATGGTCCACCGCAGGCCTTCACCCCTCACGTGTGCGGCTTCGACATAATCACTGACCATAACCTCCTGTCCCAATGCACGGGCGATCCGAAAGACACTCGTCGCATAAATCAAGCCGGTGAGCACGATCAGGATAGGAATTGTACTGCCGATAGCGGCTATCACGATCAGGCCCAGCATGATGTGCGGTATCGACAAAAAGGCATCGTTGACCCGGCTGAGGCCCATATCGAGCATACCGCGGCCGACCGACGCGGCAATGCCTAACGTCACGCCAACGAGGTAGGCCAGTAACGTCGCGGCGAGCGAGATTCCGATGGTCGTTCTGGCACCCCAGAGGATTCGGGACAGGATATCCCGGCCCAGATAGTCCGTACCGAGATAGGCGACCTTGCTGATGCCTTGAAAATCGGTATCCGGATACTGCTCGTCACTGCCCGGAACGACAAAGAGCGCTTCGTCCAGGATATCCGCCTCGTGATATGGAGAGATATACGGACCGATGAGTGCCAGGACCATCCATAAGGTAACCACACAGATGGCAAGCTTTCCGCTCCGGGAAAACTTCAGCCGGCGCCTGGGGGGCGCATCGGGGAGTTCTTCGAACTTTGGCTTTGCGCTGGTTTTCTCGCTTGCCTGCAACATATGAATGCCCTCTATTTGAGATGCCGTAATCTGGGGTTCGACAGGATCGAGGCCATATCCGCAATAAATATTAGAATGACGTAGGTCGCACAGAAAATCATGGCGCAGGCCTGGACCAGCGGCAGATCCCGGGTCTGTACTCCATCTATCATCAGTTTTGCCAGACCCGGATAGGCGAAAATTGTCTCTACAATGACCACCCCGCTGACCAGCCAGGCCAGGTTCAGTGCGATCACATTGACGATGGGACCGATGGCGTTGAACAGCGCATGCCTCAGGATAATCCGCTTTCGCGGCACCCCCTTGAGTATTGCCATTTCGATGTAGGGCGAATTCATCACATTGAGCACCGTGGCCCGGGTCATGCGGATAATCTGGGCCGACACCACGATAACCAGCGTCAGGGTCGGCATGGCCAGGGCCCTGATGAGCTGCCAGCCGGATTCGTTCCCGCTCATATAGGCGATTGCGGGCAGCCAGCCAAGATACACGGCCAGTATGAGCACCAGGAATGTGGCCACAAAAAATTCGGGTACCGAGATTAGGCTGAGCGTAGTAAAGGTGACCATACGATCCAGCCGGGTTCCCGGATACATAGCAGCCGTAAGCCCCAGAGTTAAAGACAGCGGAATGGCGATCACGGCAACCATGCCGGCCAGCCGAAATGTGTTCCACAAGCGGGCATTGATCATGGTGGAAATGGCCGTGCCCACTGTGCCGAAACCGGAACCGGCTTTGGAGATACCGAGATCACCGGTCAAAAGGTCACCCAGCCAGAGAAAATAGCGTACGGTTGCCGGCTGATCCATGCCGAGCTTGGCACGCAGGGCTGCTAGGCCTTCAGGGGTTGCCATTTGTCCCAGAATAATCTGGGCCACATCCCCCGGAAGCACGCTGGTGCCGGTAAAAATCAGAACGGATACGACAAACAGCGTGGCGACGCCAATAACGGTTCGTCTCAAGATGGCTCTAATTAACATCGTCAGTTATGGTTCCGTAATGCTTCGCAGGATCCTTCCTTAAGACAATGATCAGGGAAAAGGTCCGTACGATGAAATCCGAGCAGACCCTTTCCGGTTAATGAAAAATCAACTTTACGCTTCAATCCAGGCAAACTCAGGCCACTCGAGTCCGCCCAGGCCTCCCAGCGGCTGCTTGGGTAT
>CAMYNR010000119.1 GCA_947259715.1 uncultured Desulfuromonadales bacterium | reverse complement strand
TCGACAGTCGGATCAGGTCAGGGGAGACGCCGGAGGCGATCTGCTGTGCTTCGCTCAGTTGCCGGTGGGTGGTGCTGGCCGGATGCAAAACGCAGGAGCGGGCGTCACCGACATGGACAACCAGGGCGATCAGTTGGCAGGCTTCCATGAATTTAATACCGGCATCGCGACCGCCCTTGATGCCAAAGGTCAAGACCCCGCTGCAACCAAGGGGCAAATAACGTTTGCTCAGCTCATAGCTGGGATGATCTTCCAGGCCGGGGTAGTTGACCCAGGAGACGGAAGGGTGTTGCTGCAGGTGCCTGGCGACCGCCAGGGCGTTGCTGCTATGGCGGTCCATACGCAGCGGCAGGGTGGTCAGTCCGTGGTTGAAGAGGAAGCTGTTCTGCGGCGCGGGGGTGGCACCAAGGTCGCGCATGTATTGCACTCGGGCTTTGACGATGTAGGCCGCCGGGCCAAAGGTGTCGACATATTTCAGGCCGTGGTAGCTGGCATCCGGCTCGGTCAGTTCGGGGAATTTACCGCAGTCCCAGGGAAACTTGCCGCCATCGACGATTACCCCGCCGACGCTGGTGCCATGACCATCAATATATTTGGTGGCCGAGTGAATGACGATGTCGGCACCAAGCTCCAGTGGCTTGCAGAGGTAGGGGGTGGCAAAGGTGTTGTCGATCAGCAGCGGGACGGCCATTTCATTGGCCAGGCTGGCGAACTTTTCGAAATCGAGGATGTTCAAACCCGGGTTGCCGATCGTTTCGGCAAAGACAGCGCGGGTTTCGGGACGAAACGCGGCTTTTAATTCATTGATGGATGCCTCAGGGTCAACAAAGCTGACTTCGATGCCCATTTTGGGCAAGGTGTTGGCCAGGAGGGAATAGGTGCCGCCATAGAGGGTGCTGGCGGCAACCAGATGTTGTCCGCTCTGGCAGATGTTGAGAATCGCCAGGGCTGATGCAGCCTGGCCGGAAGAGGTTGCCAGAGCGCCGACGCCGCCTTCCATCAGACAGATTTTGCCCTCAAAGGCTTCGGTTGTCGGATTGCTGATGCGGGTATACATATGGTCGGCCAGTTCCAGGTCGAACAGTTTTGCAACATGCTCAGCGCTCTCATATTTATATGTGGTACTCTGGCAAATCGCTGGAATGCGGGATTCGGTGGCTTTGGGGCTGTAAGTTCCTTGCACTGCCTGGGTTTCAATCTTCCAATCTTTCTGCATGGTTATTCCTCCTGTTCGACATTATAAGTGAGCTGTTGCAGAGAATAGCAGAATGTCCGTTAGGTTGGTAGGCAACTTAACTCCAATAGGTTCGAAGAATAAGATGGATCTTGAATTGTTGAAAAAGGTGGTGGCTGAATTAGCGGCCGTCCTGAGCCCGGCGCGCATCGACAAAATTCATCAGCCGGCTGCAGGTCTTTTGCTTTTCCGGTTGTGGAATGGTCGTGAAAACCTGCGCTTGCTGGTATCGGCAGAGCCAGGCAGCAGTCGGCTGCATCTGACGGAAGCTGAATATCCAAATCCTGCTGCGCCGCCGCGATTTTGCCAACTGCTGCGGGCCAGGCTCTCCCGCATTCTGACGATTCAAATTCTTAATGATGATCGGATCGTCGCCCTTGATTGCCAGGGACCGAAAGGTGAGACCCGTTTGATTCTGGAGTTGACCGGTGTTGAAGGCAATCTGTTGCTGGTCGATGCGGATAATCGGATTATTGATCTGCTGGTACGCAAGCCCGAGTTGCAGGGCGGGCGGGCGCTCCGCCCTGGCGCAATCTATACCTTCCCTGATAAGCCTGCATCCAATCGCCAGGCTGCCGAACTATTGGTGCCGCTTTCTGAGAGCTCAATCAATGCGTCTGTCGACGCACATTATCGTCGCGAGACAGATATGCGCAGCAATACCGATCTGCGCGGGAATCTGCAGAGAGTCCTGCGTAGGCAGCAAAAGAAATTGCGCCGGCGCCTGGAGAATATAGCTTTGGAACAAAGCCGACAGGAGCAGGCTGAGGGTTATAAGCAACAAGCCGAGTTGCTGCTTGCCAACCTGTCTGCAGTGAAGCCAGGGGCAGAATGTCTTGAGGTGCTTAATTATTACCTTGAACCGGCGCAGATGGTCATCATCAGACTGGACAAGCGTCTGAATCCGCAGCAAAACGCGGAACAATATTTCAAGCTATATAAAAAAGCCAAGCGGGGGGTCGAACACAGCCAGCGCAGAGCGGAAGAGACTCAGGCGGAAATTGATTGGCTCGATTCTCTGGAATTTCAACTCCAGGAGACGACAGCCGCGGTAGAGGTCGAAGCAATTGCCGCTGAATGCCGCCAGAATGGCCTGCTTGCCCAGACAAAAGATCGTCACGCCAAAAAGCCTCCCGCTGCCGGTTCCAAACCACTGGAGGCGCAAAGCCCCTCCGGATTGAAAATTCTCCTGGGGCGCAACAATCGGCAGAACGATGACCTCTCTACCAAGTCTTTAAAGGCCGGAGATCTCTGGTTTCATGTCCATCGCTACCCGGGCGCCCATGTTATTTTGAAGGCTGCTGGGGGCAGGCAGTTAGGCGAGGATGACCGGCGCTATGCGGCAGCCCTCGCCGCTGGCTATTCCAAGGCGAAAGATTCGTCCCGGGTCGAGGTGATGCAGGCAGAAGCGGGGGCGGTACGTAAACCAAAAGGCAGCCGGCCCGGTTTGGTCAGGGTAAGTGCGTACAAAATCATCGTTGTTCAGCCGCAGAGGTTGGATGGCTAG
>CAMYNR010000118.1 GCA_947259715.1 uncultured Desulfuromonadales bacterium | reverse complement strand
GTTTTTCAGCGCTTTGCAGTAACAGCTCCGGAGAAAGCTGATGGCCGCAGCTGCCGTCGTCTTGCAGGCTGTCATCCAATGGCGTAAATTCGCATGCCATGGTCTGCGACCGTTTTGCATCGATAAAGAGGATCCGGTCGATCTCCGGCTTGACCAGCTCCAGAACCAGTTCCGGAGTCAGCTGGTGTTGGACGAGAATCTGCACGCTTTCGCCAGGTAGCTCAGCGCGCAGTCTGTCGGCCAAGGCGGGACCTGCACCATCGTCACCGCGCAGGCGATTGCCGTAGCCGATAATCAACCACATCAGCCGCGTTCGACCTGGTCAAGCAGTTCACCGCGGGCGGAGAGTAACCGCACCTGCATCGGCATCCGGCCGGCTTCATGGGTTGAGCAGCTCAAGCAGGGATCGAAAGCACGGATACCATGCTCGACCCGATTGAGCAGGCCCTGGTCGAGTTTGTCGCCGCTGATGAAACGTTCGGCCAGTTGCTTGACCGTGCGATTCATCGCCAGGTTGTTCTGTCCGGTCGCAATGATCAGATTGACGTCTTCCAGAATGCCATTATCGTCGACTTTGTAGTGGTGGAACAGGGTGCCGCGTGGCGCTTCACTGACGCCGATGCCGATATTCTGATTGACCCCGGCCTTACTGCGGATATGGTGGTCGATGAGGATTTCATCGGCGAGGATCTCTTCGATCTTTTCCAGCGAGAAGAGGATCTCGATCAGGCGGGCGTAATGGTAATAAAAGCTGCCGCTGACCGGTTTGCCTTGACCGCCATAGTGGCGGAACTGACGCAGTTCGCGATCGGCCTTCGGGGTACCGGCGAAATCACAGACGTTCAGGCGGGCCAGAGGGCCGACCCGGTACATACCGGCCTCAACCCCAAGCGGTCGGTAGTACGGGAACTTCAGGTAGCTCCAGGGTTGCTCGGCTTCGGCAATCAGCTCCTGATAACGTTCCGGAGCGGCGCCATCTTCAAGGATTTTACCCTCGCTGTCGATGATCCGCAGCTGCCCGTCATAATGTTCCAGGCCTCCTTCGCTGTTGACTAGTCCCATATAAAGGCTCGGAAAGTTGCCATAGGCATCGATTTCATCGGCAAACTTATCCAGCGCATCCTTCATCAGATCGAGGCCTCGGTCGACCGTGGCGTACATCTCCGGCAGCTGCTGGAGCAGGGCCGCCTTTTCTTCTGCTGACAGGGACTTGCGGACCCCGCCGGGAACCGCCCAGGAGGGGTGAATGCTGCGATCTCCCAGCGAGCGGATCAGCTGTTGACCGAAGGCTCGTAAGCGGATGCCGGCCCGGGCCAGGTCGGGGTGTTCGGCAATCAGTCCGGCCATGTTGCGTTGTTCCGGGGCCGCGTCCATGCCGAGGATCAGATCGGGTCCGGAAAGCAGAAAGAAACTGAGGGCGTGACTTTGCACCAGCTGACCATAATTCATCAGCCGACGCAGGGCGACAGCCGGAGCAGGAGTGCGCACGCCAAGGATGGCATCGCCAGCTTTGCTGGAGGCCATCAGGTGGCTGACCGGACAGATGCCGCAGACCCGGGCGGTAATTCCCGGCATCTCCCAGAAGCTGCGGCCGATGCAGAATTTTTCAAAGCCGCGAAATTCGGTGACATGAAACTGAGCGTCGGCGACCTTGCCGGCATCGTCAAGCTGAATGCTGATCTTTGCGTGTCCTTCAATCCGGGTGACCGGTTCTATGGTAATGGTCTGAGCCATGAAATTCTCCTTATCCCTCAACCGAAAGTGCGCATCTGTGGTGCAAGTTCTACTTCGCGCCCTTCGAGCAGGGCAGTAACAGCCGTGGCAATCCGCTCGGGATCGGGAGGGCAGCCGGGCAGGTAGAGATCAACCTTGATCGCCTGGTGGAGCGGCAGCGCCTTCTTCAGCAAGGCCGGCAGGACTTTGAGCGATTCGGCTCCGATGGGGGCCTGGGCCTCGTGATAGACAGCGGTGAGCAGATCTTTAATGGGAATTCGGTTGCGCATGCTGGTGACGTTGCCGGTCACCGCACAATCACCAAAGCTGATGACAATTTTGCTGTTGGTGCGAATCTGGCGAGCCAGTTCCAGGTTTTCTACGTTGGTCACGGCGCCTTCAACCAGGCAGATGTCGACATCCTCGGGGAACTCTTTGTGATCAACCAGGGGGCCATAGACGATATCGACCTTTTCGATCAGTTCGATCAGCAGCTCATCCAGATCGAGAAAGCTCATATGGCATCCGGAACAACCGCCAAGCCAGGCGGTTGCCAGGCGAACTTTTTTGCTGTTTTGACTCATTTGCTATCCTTTTGCGCCTTTAGCGCCGCCATTCATTTTTTTCCCGACCATCCAGAATCCTGCGTAAAAAACTGGCCTCTTTTTTCATTTCAGCAACGGCCGAGCCTTTGTCAAACAGAGCACCAGTCGGACAGACTTCGACGCACTTTCCGCATTCGGTGCAACTTTCACTATCGCCCCAAGGGCGATTCAGATCGGTAATCACCCGGCTTTCTATGCCGCGTCCTTTGACATCCCAGGTGTGCGCGCCCTCGACCTCATCGCAAACCCGAACGCAGCGCAAACAAAGCACGCAGCGATTGTGGTCCACCCCATAGCGGGCGTGGCTGGTATCCAGCCCCAGCTCCGGATTGAGGTAGTCGTAACGGACGTGATCCATGCCCAGTTCGGCGGCCAGGGTCTGCAGTTCGCAGTGCTGGTTGCTGACGCAGACCGCACAGGTATGGTTGCGCTCGGCGAAGGTCAACTCCAGAATCATGCGCCGATAGCGATCGATTTTTTCATTGTGGGTGGTCACCACCATGTTTTCCAGCGCTTCGGTTGTGCAGGCCGGCAGCAGGCGCGGGTTGCCAGCAACTTCTACCAGGCAGAGCCGGCAGCCGCCGCGGGCGCTGAGGCCATCCAGGTTACAGAGGGTAGGGATTTTTATGCCATGTTCGCGGCAGGCTTCCAGAATCGACTGGCCGGCACGGGCACTGACCAGTTCGTCATCGATTGTCAGAGTGATAACCGGCATCAGCGTTCCTCCTTGAAAACAGCCCGCTCGGCAGCGTGTTCCGGCAGTTTCATCAATGGAATCTGATCGAGCTGGCAGACTCCGGCCGGGCAACTTTTATTTTCAATATGGGCCAGATATTCATCACGGTAGTATTTGAGGGTGTTGAGAACCGGATTCGGAGCGGTCATGCCGAGCCCGCAGAGGCTGGTTTCCTGAACCAATTCGCAGAGTTCCTCGAGGATTTCCAGATCGGTCAGCATGGCGCTGCCATCGGTGATCCGTTTGAGCAGCTCATACATTTCGACCGTGCCAACCCGGCAGGAGACGCATTTGCCGCAGCTCTCATCCAGGCAGAATTCCATGAAAAATTTGGCGACATCAGGCATACAGCTGGTCTCGTTCATTACGATCAGGCCGCCTGAGCCCATGATGGAGCCAAGCTCTTTGAGGCTTTCGTAATCGACCGGGGTATCGAGAAATTCGGCTGGGATGCAGCCACCGCTCGGACCACCGGTCTGCGCGGCTTTGAATTTTCCTCCATCAGGCAGGCCGCCGCCGATTTCGAAGACGATATCGCGCAGGCTGATGCCCATTGGGACCTCAATCAGGCCCGAATTGACAACCTCGCCGCAGAGCGCGAAAACCTTGGTGCCTTTACTTTTATCGGTTCCGAAACTGGCGAACCAGTCGGCGCCTTTTTCCATAATCGGCGCGACATTGGCAAAGGATTCGACGTTGTTGATCAGGGTGGGATAGCCCCAGAGGCCGGATTGGGCCGGGTAGGGCGGACGGGGGACCGGCTGACCACGCCGCCCCATGATAGAAGTCATCAAGGCGGTTTCTTCACCGCAGACAAAAGCGCCGGCGCCAACCCGCAAATCGATCCGGAAGTTGAAATTACTGCCGAGGACCCGGCTGCCAAGCAGGCCACGGCGCTCAGCGGCTTTGATCGCCTTGACCAGGCGCGCAGCAGCCAGTGGGTATTCGCCGCGGACATAAATATAGCCCTGCTCGGCCCCGACGGCGTAGCCGGCAATCGCCATCCCTTCGAGGACCCGGTGGGGGTCGGACTCCATAATCGTACGATCCATGTAGGCACCCGGATCGCCTTCGTCACCATTGGCGACCACGTATTTGCGGTCGGCAGGAGATTTGCGCACCAGGTTCCATTTTACTCCGGCTGGATAGCCGCCGCCCCCGCGGCCGCGGAGACCACTGTTTTTGATCTCGTTGCAGACTTCTTCCGGGCTCATTTCATGAAGCACATGGGCCAGGGCCGAGTAGGCGCCACGGGCGATGCAGTGTTCGATTTTTTCCGGATCGATTTCGCCGTTGTTACTGAGCACGATGCGGGTCTGCCGGGCGAAAAAGGGCAGGTCCGCTGGTAGCGCTTCGGTTTCCACCGGACGTTGTTCGATGCTGTGAAGGAGAATCTCCCGTGCTTGCTCTGGAGTCACTTTTTCGTAGGTCTGTTCCTCCCCCTCGGCAGGCTTGATCCGCAGCAGCGGACCGCGACTGCAAGGCCCCATGCAACCGGTGGCGACAATTTCCAACTCGGTATTCAGTTGCTTTTCTTTGATCAGTGATTCCAGCGCGGTCTTGACCTGCTCGGCACCGGCCGCGATGCAGGGAGTGCTATAGCAGAGAAAAACCCGCAAATTCAGCTGCTGCTGCCGTTGCTGTTCCTCTTCCGCCTGTTTCAGCAGACTTGTCGGGTTCATGCGTTTTTCTCCTTGGCTGCTGCGGTCAGAGTCGCCTTGGTATGAATAGCGGCAATGGTGGACTCGGCGGATTCTTTACCGAGCACTTCGCCATCCAGTGTGAGCATCGGCGCCAGGCTGCAATTGCCCAGGCAGCGGGCGGTCATCAGGGTGAGCTGGCCATCCTCGGTGGTGTCACCGTCTTTGACCGAAAATTCCCGCTCAAGTTTAGTAACGATTTCGCCGGCGCCCTTGACATAGCAGGCGGTGCCCATGCAAACCACACAGATATGTTCACCCTGTGGATCAAGGGTGAAGAAATTGTAAAAGGTGGCAACCCCATAGACCCAGCTTGGAGGAAGCTTTAGCTGGCGGGAAACGTAATCCAGGATTTCCTCGTCCAGATGACCGAAGGTTTCCTGCGCCGCATGGAGGACTTCGATCAAAGCGTCCTGCTGGTACTGAAATTTTTTCAGCGATTTGTCGATCAGCTGAAACCTCAATTGTTGGCTCTGTTCTGCTGGAACTGAGGGCATTGCTTGCGCTGTCATGCCGTGCTCCTGTGTGTAAAAGTAAATGATAAAAAATTAATCAGACTACAATTAACAAATCTAAAACATGCCGTCAAGAAGAAAGCAGGAAATGGTCTGACCAGCGGAGGAGGGGATGATATGCCGCTTGGTAAAAGCTAAAGTTTAGTTGAAGGAGGCGGGTATGCAAGCCCTCAGGAGCAGGTTGTCTCCGCGCAAGAAAATAAAAAAAGGGCTCCGAAAAATTTCGGAGCCCTTGGTGGTGTTGATGCTTATAGGATTTCTGAGTGTTAGAGAACTCTTTGCAGATATTCGCCAGTCAGAACCTGCTTCTGCTTGGCCAGTTCCTTCGGATCGACCTCGATGAATTTTTCGTCCGGAGTGACCTTGAACAGAGTCTGCCCTTTTTTGACGATGGTTCCATCGCCGCCTTCAATGACGATTTTATCGATGGTTCCGGAGAAGGGGGCCGGAACCTTGTTGAACATTTTCATGACCTCAAGGATAAACAGCGGCTGGCCTTTCTCGAAGTGCATCCCTTCATGGACGAAGGACGGCATTCCCGGAGCTTCCTGGCCATAGTACATGCCCCCGCCCGGGGTAACAATCTCATCAGCCTTGGTTGCCGGGGGCGGAACCAGGATCTTCTTCATGGCCGCCTGCAATTCCGGATCATGCAGGTATTCAGGGATAGTTACTTCCAGGTCGTTCTCGACCTTCAGGTCGTAGAAATCGGTCTTTTCTGCCACCAGGCAGAGCAGGCCGAGCAGTTCGTTACCCATCTCGTAACCGACATGAGCTGCCTGAATCTGCGCCCAGGTTTCTTTACTGTAGCCACCCTGAGGCTTGGTTTTGCTGAGGATGGTGTCAAGTTTGGCAAACTCCCCTTTCTCCAGCTCGAACTTTTCGCGCAGTTCGGCGTAGAAGCCGAGGGCTGCTTGCAGCAGATCGTTGTCGTGGGTCCAGATAACTTCGTCCGCCGGAGCACCTGCACGCCAGGTCATGTTCAGGTACTCATAGGTTTCCTCAAGGATAACCAGGGGATTGCGGAGCCAGACCACCTTGCCGTTGTCGATCTTGTAGTTCTGCTTGTTCAGGCTCAGCCAGCCGGAAAGCAGGTGTGGATCATTCAGCAGGATCTCCATCGGCCGGGTCAGCAGGGTGCCTTTACGGTCGAGGGTTTCGGAGGCAGCTTTGGTGGCTTCGGCGTTATCAGCATAGAGTTTTGCGTAATGCTTCTTCATCGCCAAAAAGGCATAAACCACATCCAGCTTGCTGGCTTCTTCCTTCAGTTTGCCGACCAGGGTCAGGTAGGGGACGACGAAGCGGGTGGTCGGCTTGGCCATGACGTTGTTGCCGATAAACCAGTTGACCAGGCCATAGTGG
The DNA here is from genome assembly GCA_947259715.1 of uncultured Desulfuromonadales bacterium. Taxonomy (GTDB): domain Bacteria; phylum Desulfobacterota; class Desulfuromonadia; order Desulfuromonadales; family Geopsychrobacteraceae; genus Malonomonas. The sequence continues at coordinate 6,222 of CAMYNR010000118.1, read as the reverse complement.
AATTCCAGGTTGGTGGCCAGGTTGGTGCCACGCAGCACCGTGCGACGGAGAACCTTCGACAGATGATTGTAGCTGTCGATGCGGGTCTCTCCCTTGGTCAGCAGCAGGGCGATGTTTGAATCGTAAGCACCGGCCAGATGGTAACGCATGAACAGGCCGGTATCCGGGTTCGGGGTGCAAATGCCCTGGTCGTCGCGGATTTCACCTTCGATCGGCTTCGACCAGTAGCGGATAACACCACCGGCGCTGGGCGACAGGGAGCAGTCGGTGGCATTGAGACGGGCTTCGGCCGCAGCGCCAAAGCGAGGAATCCGTTCCGGCTTAGGCAGGCGCTCTTTGTGCATTGCCAACAGGGCCATTGCTTCGACCAGTGATTCGACGATGAAGTAATCATCTTTGTTCTTCGGGTTGGTGAATTTCAAGCTGTAGACCAGCTCGGTGACCCGGTGCTCAACCTGGATCCGGGTGTTCACTTCCATGAAGTAGTGGCGCTCGCCGTCGACGATGCATTCAAAGGTCGATGCCGAGTCGAGGCCAACGGCGGTACCAAAGCGCTCTGATTCCTCCTCCATCCGCTGGAGGACTTTAAGGTCGGATTCCAAGGCCTTAGCCTGGGCTTTCTGGCCGGCTTTTTTTGCTTTGGCAATCTCTTCGGCCAGGGCTTCCTGGGTGACGGAGATTTCCAGCAGCTTCTGCTCATGCATCTGCAGGGAGCAGTCGCGACCGCCCAGGGCAATCGCCCACTTGCCGTTGCCGAGCAGCTGAATCTCATTGTGCCGGGTCTGTTCGATGTTCAGTTCGACCAGCACGTTTTTGTTGTCGCCAACACCATTCGCCTTGACCTCGTTAAGGATTTCGCGGACCAGGCCGGGAGCGTCGGCGGCAGCGTCCTTGATCTGCTTGTCAGTCGGTTTCTTGGTCATCAGCAGCGAGGCACCGAGAATCCGCTGCCCCTTGCCGCCGCCACCACCGATCGCTTTCAAGCGGATGCGGGCGCCTGGATAATTCTTGAACATGTCGGCGCACTCGATTTCCACCTGGGCACAAAGTTCCTCGATGGAGTAGAGGTCGATTCCTTTATCGTAAGAAGCGAAGAGGATCGCGTCGGCCAGCTCTTCGAGGCTGAGCTTCTTATTATCGAGAACCTTCTTGTCGACTTTCAGGTTTTCAGCTTTGATCAGGGCCACCAGGGCTTCGCGGCTTGGATGTTTCTTGACCAGGGTGCGGGCGGTGACATTATCGATCCCGGGGGTGACCGAAACGTCGACCTGCAGCGCGGTCCGCTTGGCCTCATCCTTTTTACCGGCAGCACGCTGGGTGCCGGAGCAGGGACCGATGAACTTGAGACCGGCATCTTCGATGGCTGCAACAAACTCATCATCCTCAGCCATGAAACCGTAGCCGGCGAAAACTGAGTCATAACCGTTATCCTTGGCGGTATCGATGATCTGCTGGATCCGCTCGACCCGCTCTTCTTTGCTGGCACCGGTATAATCAGGCACCCGGTGGACGCGGCTGTTGTCGGTCAGCTGGCGCAGTTCCGGTGACAGGGCGTTCGGGTATACGATAGAGTCTTTTTCGGAGAGCAGGATGCCGTAGTGGCTGATGCCCATCTCTTCGTAAACATCCATCGCCTCTTTCCGGATCGGGCCGCGGCAGACAATCAGCGGCTTGAGATCTTCGCAGGAGAAGGAGCGAACCCACTCGGACGAGGACTGGCTGAGCCGCCGGTCTTTGTGAATCAAGGGGTTGTTAGCATAAAGGTCAGTATTATTTGCCATGGTCTTAATCTCCAATTCCATGGGGTTTAATTTCATCTCGCGATTTTTCATCGGACTCCCTCAACCAATTAATGGAATTCGCGCTGGACGCCCTGCCAGGCGGACGGTTTGTAGTGACGGAGGAAGAAGTTGAGGTTCTCCCCAAGGACTTTCCGCAGGTCGGTCGGCATGACCAGCGACGAGATCGAACCCAGGGCCAGACCCTCTTTAGGGTTCATCAGCTCTTTCTCGTAGCGGGTGTTTAGAGCAGCTTCCTCAATTTTGAGCCATTCGGCGGCTTCCTTCTCGGCGTCTTTTCTGGCTTCGTCAGCACTCATTCCGGCTGAGGCGCGCTGCTTGGCGCCTTGGGCCACCCGCTGCTTGATTGAACCACGCAGTTTGCGCAGTTCAGACTTATAAACAAACTCTTTACCCGCCGGGCCCATAACCGCCAGGCGGGTGGTCGGCAGCGCCAGCACCAGGTCGGCGCCGGTCGGGTAGTTGTTGTAGGAAGCATAGGCGCCGCCGAAAGCGTTACGCAGGATCAGCAGGATCCGTGGGGTGCGGACATCGATGATCGAGTCGAGCATCGACCGGCCGGCCTGAACGATGCCGCGCGCTTCCTGCTCGCGCCCGGGGAGGAAACCGGTGGTGTCCTCCATGAAGATCAATGGAATATTGTAAATGTTACAGAAGCGCACGAAACGCGCGATTTTTAAAGCCGAGTCGCAATCGATCTGGCCGGAACCAACCGCCGAGTTGTTGGCGACGAAGCCGACCACGTTGCCGCCGAGACGACCGAAGGCGGTGACCGCTTCACGGGCACGCTCCGGCTGCACTTCGAAATAATCGCCGTGATCGCAGATCTGCTGAATGATGATCGAGACGTCGAAGGGAGTGTTGAAGCCGGTTGGCGAATTGAAGGCCTTTTTCAGCAGGGTGTTGATCTCCCAGGTCTTGCGGTCGAGAGGATCGCTGGTTTCCTGGAAAGGGGCCATGACGTTGTTGTTGTCCGGAATATAGCTGAGCAGTCGTACCGCGGTCCGCAGGGCGGCAGTTTCGTCGGCGACGGCGAGATCGGTGACGCCCGTGGCGCTGTGAACCTTGGGACCACCCAGCTCTTCCGGAGTGATATCCTCGCCGAGAACCGATTTAACAACCCCAGGGCCGGTCAGGCCGAAGAAGGTGTCGTTAGGCTGGATAACGAAGCTGCCCTGGCGCGGCAGATAGGAGCCACCGCCGGCGTTGTAGCCAAACATGCACATAATGGTCGGCACGACACCGCTGATCTTGCGCAGCGCGGTGAAGGCTTCAGCATAACCGTCGAGACCGCCGACCCCTGCAGGGACAAAGGCGCCAGCAGAATCGTTCATGCCGATCAGCGGGATTCCTTTTTCACCGGCCATGTTCATCAGGCGGGCCAGTTTCTGGCCATTGGTGGCGTCGATGGAGCCGGCGCGGACAGTGAAATCGTGGCCGTAAAGGGCGACATCGCGGCCGCCAATGTTCAAAATGCCGGTGACCAGCGATGCCCCATCGAGGTTTTTACCCCAGTTCTGGAAGAGGATGTTCGGATCGCTGTCGGTCAGGACCTTGATTCGCTCCCAGACGGTCATCCGCTGCTTGAAATGCTGCTTTTCGATCTGCCCGACAGCTACCGACTTGATCGGCCGCTGAATCAGATCATGGCCTTCTTTCATGACCTCTTCGTAGCCACCGACCTGTCCGGCGATCTCACCGGGAATGTTGAATTCGACTTCTTCGGTGGCTGCAAGAGGATTCTGCAATGAGGGTGTAATCGTTGTCTTTGCCATCTCGGACATTCCTTTGCATAGATTGAAATTTGTTCCGGTCCATTGGCTGCGGAAAGGGCAGAACCGGACGACCAATTAAGTTTCGAAAGCTGGGTGAAGCGATTGGCTATTTATTTAATCAAGTCATAAAAAAGATGCTTAAAACGCTGTTTTTGACCCAGTAAACAAACAAAAAACTGCGCTAATTGTCAAGAGAAATTTTATTTAGGATAAAAAATTACAGGTTGGGTTTAGGACAAAATTCAGTATCATAAGGGAGGTCTAATGGGAGGTTCCCACAAACTTCTTGAGCCTTTTAGCGAAACAACTCCACAGGCAGTAGAAATGATCATAAGTAATTGAAAAAAGATGTAAAAAAGTTGTTTTCAGGATTTTTTTGCAATTAATACGATTGCCAGGAAAAAAATTAAATGGGAATTGATCAGACCAGTTTACCAATGAGATGAAAAGAAAAACAGCGCCGCTAAAAAAAAGAGGCAGGTTTCTACTGTGCTTAAAAAAATATGTGACTCAGCAGGTTTTTCGCTAGACATTGTTTGATCGTAATATTTATCCACATAGAATTAGCCCGCAGAAAATGAGCCCGGTCAGTGGGGTGTTTCAACAAATTAAAACTCTGCCCCAGATTTTTCAGTTCTGGTGTGAAGGATTATTTGTTAGCGGACTTCCTTGCCTGAAAGGGTATCAGGTGCGGGCAACAAGGGGGGTGGATAAAATTTCCCCGGAGTACAGTACCGGCGGCAACAGTCAAAAAATCGCCGCCAGCCGCTCAAAGGACTTCGCCAACTTTATCGACAATGAGCGAGTCGAATATTTATAGATGTGTAATGCCAACTGGGGGTTTTCCGATTGTAAATTATGAAAGCGGTCGCGGCAAAGAACAAGCAGTCGGCCGCTCGCCAGGCAGCTCACCGTCAGGGGGCGGGGTAGACCATCCAGCAGGCTGCTCTCACCGATAATCGCTCCGGCACCGTAAACCCCGACCACGATCTGCTTGTTGGCGAATTCGGTCAATTTTTTTTCCTCGAAGCGTCCGTCCAGCACGATGGCGGCGAAGCTGCTTTTTTCAGCCTCTCGCCAGAGGGTTTCGCCGGCGGCGACCTCGCGCATTTCACAGGAGGCGAGCAATGCTTCCGCCTGATCCGGGGAGAGGTCGTTTAACGCTGGCAGATTTCTGAGGTGATCTGCTGCTAATGCTGCATTGGGCGATGCCATGCGTTTATTTCTCCTCTGCCAGTGCCAGCTTCTCTTCCATTTTGGCCAGCAATCCCGACATGCCGCTTTTTTTGATGATCTGGCCATAGCTGTCACGGTAGCTGTTGACGAAGCTGACCGATTCAACGATTACGTCATAGACCTTCCAGGTTTCGCCCCTTTGAATCATGCGATAGGACACAGGGATTTCCTTGGTTTTGGTGACAATCAGGGTGTCGATGGCAGCATTTTTCTTTTTGATTCTTTCTTTGACGAATTCGACCTTCTCATCGGTATAGGCTTCGATATTGCCGATGTAACTGTTCTCCAGCAATTCGGCGAGCAGTCCGATGAATTTATCGCGCTCCTGCGGCGAGGTCTTTTTCCAGTTGCGTGCCAGAATTCGTTGCGCCATCGACTTAAAGTCGAAAGAATCGCGAATGATCCCGGCAAGTTCAGTTCTGGTTGTGGCCGTTTCCAGTTTGCCAGTTTTTAGAATTTCCATCACCTCGGTGACCGTTTCTTGAAGCGTCGCCATGGGAGTTGCAGCGGCCCAGCAGGGATTGATCAGCAAAAGTGAAAGGAAAAGGATGGAAAAGCAGGTTCTGGCAGTTCTGAACATAATCACACCTCTTGAATATTTATTTACTGACCCTGGCTGCCCGATTCTGTTCATAGGCGCTGCGAATGAAAAGATAGGGGTCGATTTCATGCTTCTTGATTCCTTCGTAAGTATCCTTATCGAGGGAGAGCTCGTTTTCGCCGTTCAAAACCTTAAGGGCGATAATCTCTTCGGTTTTAAGCCCATAGGGAAGGGGATCAAGGAAGGAATCGCCAATTCGGCCGATCCCGTCGCGCAGGTTGCTGGGGCCTAAAATCGGCAGGATCAGGTAAGGTCCGGAGCCTACGCCATAATGGCCGAAGGTCTGGCCCAGGTCTTCATCATACTTGGCCAGGCCGGCTTCACTGGCGGGATCGAAGAGTCCGCCAAGGCCGAAGGTGCTGTTGGCAACAAACCGGTGCAGTTCACCGCCAGCCGCTTTAAATTTAAGCTGCAGCAGTGAGTTGGTGAAGCGGACTGGAGTGGCCAGATTGGTGAAGAAGTTGCTGACCGAAATTCGGGCCGGTTCGGGGACCACCCGCCAGGCTCTCGCCACCGGCTTGAACAGATAGACGTAAAGCTTGTCGTTGAACCAGAAAATGCCACGGTTGACCGGCTCGAGTGGGTCGCAAATCTGCAGCTCCTGGCCGTCCTCCTCGGCGAATGGATCATCGAGAAAGTCATCCTCTTCGAAAACCTCTACATCAGCACCCGGTTGAATCTCGGCGGCGAGCAGGGAGCTGGCTGGCAAGCTGAAGAGCAGGGCGAGGAAAATCAGCAAGGCAATTTTTTTCATGGCAGCCCCTCTATTCTTTATCAAAAATATATTTACTGATCAGTTCTTCGAAGTTGA
>CAMYNR010000117.1:3900-17078 GCA_947259715.1 uncultured Desulfuromonadales bacterium | reverse complement strand
GAACTGCCCAGCTTCGCCGTCTGCGTCGAGTGCAAGTTGGCGGAGTACCCCTGCAGCTTCGACTACGGACAGATCTGCCTTGGCCCGGTCACCCGGGCCGGCTGCCAGGCGATCTGCATCGACGGCGGCGGCCATTGTCGGGGCTGTCGCGGCCTGATCGACAATCCACGCACCTCGCCCTACCATCGTATTCTGGAGCAGCATGGCCTGAGCATCGAAGCGATCCTCGACCAGTACCGGACCTTCAACATCGGCGAGCAGGAGAATCCCTGATGAGCCAGCGCATCGCACTCGACTACCTGACCCGCGTCGAAGGGCACGCTCACCTGGTGATCGATCGCCAGCAGGGCAAGATCAGCTCCTGCCGGCTCGAGGTGGTGGAGACCCCGCGCTTTTTCGAAGCGATGCTGCAGGGGCGCCATTATTCGGACATCGCCACCATCGTCTCGCGGGTCTGCGGTGTCTGCTCCATCTCCCACACCCTGGCCTCCCTGATGGCCACCGAAACCGCCCTCGGCATCGAGGTGCCAGAGCAGGCAAAGCTGCTGCGCAAACTGCTCAGTTATGGCGAAATCGTCCAGAGCCACCTCTTACAGCTCTACTTTATGGCGGTGCCTGATTATCTTGGCGCGGCCAGCCTCTTCCAGCTGCTCGAAGACCACCAGGAGCTGGTCGCCCGGGCGCTGCGTTTGAAGCGCACCGCCAACCGGATCTGCGAACTGGTTGGCGGCCGGCCGATTCATCCAGTGACCACCTGCGTCGGCGGTTTTTCCGCCCGCCCCGAAACCAGCGACCTCAAGCAGCTGCGGCAGGAGCTGGTCGCCGCGCTGCCCGACCTTGAAGCAACGGTGGAGCTGTTCGCCGGCTTCAGCTATCCACAGTTCCACCGCGAGCGCGAAGCGATCTGCCTGGCTCCCGAGGCGGGCTACCCTCTCCACGGCAGCCAGCTGCTCTCCAGCCAGGTCGGCAATCATCCGGTCAGCGATTACCAGACGCTGCTGGAAGAATATCTCAGTCCCCACTCAACCGCCAAGCTGGCGAAAACCGCTCGTGGCAGTTACATGGTCGGCGCTCAGGCGCGGCTCAGCAACGCCGCCGAGCAGCTCTCGCCGATGGCCCAGAAAGTCGCCGCTGCCCTCGAGCTGCCGACCTCCGCCAGCAACCCTTTCGACAACCTCAAAGCGCGCCTGGTCGAGGTGATCCACTACATTGAAGAGGCGCTGCACACCATCGACGAGCTGCTGCTGCGCGGCATGGGCCAGGTGCGCAACCCGAACCCGCCGGCCGCCGGCGGCGAAGGAACCGCTGCCGTTGAAGCGCCGCGTGGCCTGCTTTTCCACCATTACTCTTTTGACGACAAGGGAATTCTGGAGAGAGCCGACTGCGTGATTCCAACTGCCCAGAATCTCGCCTCCATCGAAGCCGATCTGGGCGCTATGCTGCCGGAACTGCTCGACCAGCCCGATGCGCAACTGCAGAAGCAGCTGGAGATGCTGATCCGCGCCTATGACCCCTGCCTGAGCTGCTCGACCCACCAGCTGAAAGTGGAACTGAAATGAGCGCGATCCGGGTGATCGGGGTCGGCAATCCGCTGATGGGCGATGACGGGCTGGGCATTGTCGCCCTTGAGCAGCTTCAGAAACTGACCCTGCCGATGACCGTTGAATTGATCGATGGCGGCTGTGGCGGTCTGAATCTCGCTCACCTGTTTTATCAATGCAAGCGGCTGCTGATTATCGATGCCGCCGAATTCGGCGGTCAGCCGGGGGAAATCCGCCAACTCAGAAGCAGCGAACTGAAGTTTCCGGAACGCCCCTTGAGCCGCCTCGGCCACCACTTTGCGCTGGCTGAAGTGCTGCAGCTGGCCGAGGCGCAGCCGGAGCCGCCGCAGATCAAACTTTTTCTGATGCAAACCGAGAGCTGTCAGCCCAGGTTGGAGCTCTCCCCGGCCATCAGGGCCGCCATCCCCGGGCTGATCTCCCTGGTTCATTTCGAGCTGCTCGCCCACGGCGAGCAAATGGAAAAGCCTGCCTGAGTCCCAGGCCGCACCGGCCTGCCCGCCCTGAAGGATGCCGGCGTATACATCGGCAACATCGATTGTCTTTTTTCGCTGTACGGTGTATCTTTAGCTGTCGTACGAAGATAAGCCTTATTTCTAGCTGCTTTATCCAGCTTAGCTCATATCAGGGAGGACACCTCTATGTTTGGATTGGGAACACAGGAACTACTGATCATCCTGGTACTGGTGATGATCGTTTTCGGGGCAGGCAAGCTGCCTCAAGTCGGCGGTGCGCTCGGCAAAGGCCTGCGCAACTTCAAAAAAGGCATGAATGACGCCGAGGAGGAGATTGAAGAGGCCAAGGTCGAAGAGATCGAGAACGATAAGGATAAGAAGGAAGAGAAAAAAGACGCCTGACAGCGCAGCGTTTTTCAGGATTTAAAATATTCGGGGCTGCCTCCATGGCGTGCCCCGATTTTCTTTTTCTGGCTATATACTTCCCTCAACCAATCGGCGTGCATAGCCAGATCTCTTTTTTCTCCCGCCTGCCCTTATCCGCCGATTCCCTGCATCGGCCGTTTTCCCGGCTGAAAATCAGCCTCCTGGATACAATGCCGCTCCGGCTTGGCCTTCACCGACCTGACCAGCACCTCTGCCAGTGCCTCATCGGCAACGCCGGAACGCAGCAGCTCGCGCAGGTCGATCTCTTCTACCGAAAACAGACAGGGACGCAGCTGCCCGTCGGCGGTCAGCCGCAGGCGGTTGCAATCGCCGCAGAAATGCTCGGAGACGGCCGGGATCACGCCCACCGAGCCCTTGGCTCCGGAAAACTGATAAATCTTCGCCGGCCCCAGAATTCCCTGCCGCGGGATCGGCTGCAAAGGGGCCACCTGCTCCAGATCAGCCTGGATCTGTGCCGCCGGGTAACGCTGCTCGGGGCGATATTCAAGGCCCGAACTGACCGGCATGAATTCAATAAAACGCACCTGCCAGGGATGCGCATAGGTCAGGCGGGCAAAGTCGGCAATCTCATCCGCATTGACCCCGGCAATCGGCACCATATTGATCTTCAAAGGCGTCAAGCCGGCCGCCTCGGCGGCCTCCAGACCTTTGAGGACTTGCGGCAGCTGATCCCGGCGGGTGATTTCGCTGAAGCGCTCCGGCTTGAGACTGTCGAGACTGACGTTGACCCGCGACAAACCCGCCTCTTTCAGGGCCTGAGCCTGATCCGCCAATAGCAGTCCGTTGGTCGTCAGGGTCAGTTCCGGCGGCTTATCCAACTTCGCCAATGCAGCGATAAAGTCCAGCAGCCCTTTACGCACCAGCGGCTCACCGCCGGTCAGGCGGATTTTCCGCACCCCCAGCTCAACCGCGATCCGCGCCACCCGCAGCAGCTCCTCATAGCTGAGCACCGACTGGTGGCCGACCGAGGGAACCCCCGCTTCGGGCATACAGTAGCGGCAGCGCAGGTTACAGCGGTCGGTGATCGAAATCCGCAGATAATCAATTTTTCTGGAAAAGGAATCGCGCAAGGAAACCATCCGTGTAGGGGCGAACCCAGGTGTTCGCCCTGGTTGGGCATACATGAAACTTCAAGGGCAGACACACGGGTCTGCCGCTACGGCCTACACCAATATAGCGCTCTTTCCAATTCTAAACAACTACTCAGGCTGGCTATCCTTGGGCAGACGGGATTCAAAGGTGCGCTTGTCAACCGCGCAGCGATACACCTCATTAATATCGACCTTACCCGCCTCAAGTAACTCATTCAGGTGAGAATCCATTAATTGCATCCCCTCCTTGCGTGCCGTTTGAATGATCGAGGGGATCTGAAAGGTTTTACCCTCACGGATCAGGTTGCCGACCGCAGCGTTACCGAGCATGATCTCCAGCGCAGCGATCCGCCCTTTGCCGTCGGCGGTTTTCAGCAATTGCTGACAAACCACCCCTTTAAGGCTTTCGCCGAGCATGGTGCGCACCTGCTCCTGGGCATCGGTGGGAAACACATCGATAATCCGATCGATGGTTTTTGGCGCCGAATTGGTATGCAGGGTGCCAAAGACCAGGTGGCCGGTTTCCGCGGCGCTCATCGCCAGCTCGATCGTTTCCAGATCACGCATCTCGCCGACCAGGATAATATCCGGATCCTCCCGCAGCGCCGCCTTCAGAGCATTGGCGAAGGACAGGCTGTGGGTACCGATCTGGCGCTGGTTTAGCAGCGACATTTTGTTTTGATGGATAAACTCCAGGGGATCTTCCAGGGTCAGAATATGCTCGCGCCGGGTGCTGTTGATCAGGTCGATCATCGCCGCCAGGGTGGTCGATTTGCCGCTGCCCGTCGGCCCGGTCACCAGCACCAGCCCCTTTTTGAAGCGGGTCATCTTGCGCACCCCCTCCGGTAGATTCAGCTGATCGGCACTCAGAATCTCACTGGGAATAATCCGAAAGACCGCCGCCAGGCCACGGTGGGTATCGAGAATATTGCCACGAAATCTGGCCACCCCCGGGATGCTATAAGCAAAATCGAGATCGCGTCGCTCTTCGAAGCTGGCGATCTGTTCTTCGTCCAGAATCTCGTAGAGCAGCGCCTGGGCCTGCTCGTTGCTCAGGTCCGGAGACTTGATCCGCACCATCTCCCCATGCAGGCGCAGAATCGGTGGGGCGCCGGTTGAGATATGCAGGTCACTTGCTCCCTGCTGCTGCATCATCTTAAACAGTGCATCTATCTTGGCCATGAAATCTCCTGATTTTAAATTAAGGATTTTTTATAATGCCAGCCTCATTTTTTCCTGTCAAGCAGATCTGCCCCTCCGCTTGCCCGGCCAAACGGGCTGTGTTAACCTGCAGGGGTTTCGACATGACATAATCAAGATTAACTGGAGAAATAGATGAGCAAAGCACTAGGACTTATGTCAGGCGGCCTCGACAGCACCCTGGCGGCCATGACCCTGATGCGCCAGGGGGTCGAAGTGACCGGCATCTCCTTCGTCACCCCGTTCTTTGGCGCGCGCAAAGCCAAGGCGGCTGCCGAGGCGATCGGCTTTCCCCTGATCGTCCAGAATATCAGCGATGTTCACCTGGAAATGGTCAAAAAGCCGAAGTACGGCTACGGCCGCAACATGAACCCCTGCATCGACTGCCATGCGATGATGTTTCGCCTGGCCGGCGAGATTATGGCTAAAGAGGGCTTCGATTTCCTCTTTTCCGGCGAGGTGCTCGGCCAGCGGCCGATGAGCCAGAACCCCAACGCTTTGAAGTCGGTCGCCAAATATTCCGGCCATCCCGACCGGATCCTGCGCCCCTTGTCCGCCAAGCTGCTGCCGATCACCCCGATTGAAGAGGCCGGCCTGGTCGACCGCGAGCAACTGCTCGACATCCAGGGGCGTTCCCGCCGGCGTCAGCAGGCCCTGGCCGTGGAGTGGGGCTTTCCCGATTTCCCATCGAGCGGCGGCGGCTGTCTGCTGACCGAGGCCGGCTTTTCCAACCAGCTGCGCGATCTCCTCGAGCACGATCCACAGGCCTCCCCGGCCGACGTCGAGCTGCTCAAGGTCGGCCGCCAGTTCCGCCTTTCGCCGAATGCCAAGCTGGTTCTGGGGCGCAACCAGGCTGACAATGAGCAGCTTGAAGAACTGGCCGGAGAGCAGGGGCTGAAGCTGCGCTGCAGCAATTTCAGTGGTCCGCTGGGACTGTTCTGCGGGGAAGAGAAAGAAGAAGATCTGCAAACCGCTGCGGCCATTCTGGCCTCTTATGGCAAGGGGAAAAATGAAGCCCAGGTCGAAGTGCTGTTCAAGAACACCGAGAGAGAATTTACCTTGACCGTCGCCCCGCTGCCGCGGGAAGAATCGCGGAGCATGATTTTATCCTGAGAAACTGTCACACTGCCACGGCAAAAAAATTCAAGCAACCGGACTAAAATTTCGGGAGGATCCCAAGCGATCCTCCCGAATTCATTCAGCTGCCGATGCTCGGCAACATAGCCTTCGCGCTACCGCTTCATCGGCAGGCGATCAATGATCTGACTGTCCGATTCAGTCCCCGCCTTTGTCGATCTCCTCCACCTCTTCTTCGGAATGACCGGCGTGCATCTGCTTTTTCACCTTCTTACCGAAGAATATCGGCAGGAGGAAGCCGGCGATCGCAATCACCCAGATGCCGATGGCCAAAGGGCTGCCGAGAAAGATCGACCAGTCACCATCCGACACCTGCAGGGCGCGGCGCATGTTGACCTCCATCTCATTGCCGAGCAGAATCCCGAGAATAACCGGCACCAACGGCACGCCAAGCTTGCGCAACCCCCAACCGGCAAACCCGAAGCCGACCATCAGCATCACGTCGAAGGTCGACCCGGTGAGACCATAGATACCGACGAAGGAGATCATCGCCACCACCGGCATCAGGATCCGCGTCGGAATCAACAACACGCGGGTGAACAGGCCGACCATCGGCAGGTTCAGCGCCAGCAGCATAAAATTGGCAATAAAGAGCGCCGCGATCAGTCCCCAGACGATGTCGGGGCTGTTCCTGAACAGTAGCGGCCCCGGGGTAATGTTAAGTTGCAGCAACACCGCGAGCAGCACTGCGGTGGTGCCGGAACCCGGTACGCCAAGGGCCAGCATCGGCACCAGCGCCCCGCCGGCAGCCGCGTTGTTGCCGACTTCCGGCGCAATGAGGCCGCGCGGATCCCCCTTGCCGAACGTCTTGCCTTCCCGGTCGACGGTGTTCTTTTCCACCGAGTAGGAGAGAAACGATCCCAGGGAGGCTCCCGCCCCCGGCAGGACGCCGGAGAGGAAACCGATGATGGTCGAGCGCAGCATCGTCCCGCCGGACCGCTTCAGGACACTGAAATCGGGCAGCAACTTGCCGATCTTTGCCCCGGATTTGGCTGCGGCGCCACCCCGATGATGCTCGATGAAGATCAGCACTTCACTGATGGCGAACAGGCCGACGATGGCGATAAGAAAATCGATGCCGTCGTACAGGTGGATATGGCCGAAGGTGAAGCGTTCCGAACCGGTCTGGGAATCGCTGCCGATCATCGCGATACCGAGCCCCAGCGCGGCGGCCAGGGCCGACTTCGCCTGGTTGCTGGCGGTCACCCCGCCCAGGGTCGCGAAGGCCATGGTGAACAGGGCGAAATATTCCGCCGGGCCGAACAGCAGCGCGATCTTGACCAGCTGCGGCGCGATCAGAACCAGCCCCCAGGTGGCAAAAAAGGAGCCGACAAACGAAGCGATACCGGACAGCGCCAGCGCCTCGCCCGCCTTGCCCTGCAGGGCCATCGGGTGCCCGTCCAGACAGGTCATCATCGCCGGTTCGTCGCCGGGAATGTTCAGCAGGATCGAGCTGATCCGCCCGCCATACATGGCGCCATAATAGACGCTGGTCAGCAGGATCAGGGACGGCGCCGGTCCGAGCCCCAGGGTAAACGCAATGGGGATCAGAATCGCCACGCCATTGGCCGGCCCGAGGCCCGGCAAGGCGCCCATGAGCGTACCGAGAAAACAGCCCAGAAGCGCCAGCAGAAGGTTCTGGGCGGTCAATGCGACGGCAAAACCGTCAGCCAGATTTGCAAAAATATCCATATCGTTACCCTATTAGAATCCCAGTGGTCCCTTGGCCAGAGACAGGCCGAGGACCAGGTGAAAGACCAGGTAGATGCCTGCGGAGGTCGCGACACCGGTGATCAGAGAACTCAGCGGCTTGGTGCCCAGACGCCAGGACAGGTAAGCAGTGGCGAAGATGGTCGCGATCACGAACCCGACCTTGGATAAGGCCCAGCCATAGAGAAACATCACCGCCGTGGCGAAAATAATCTCAAAAAAGTTCATCAGGTTCGGCCAGTCCGGCTCTTCATCCGGCCGCAGCAGGATGTACAGCGAGCAGATCGCAAGGACAGTCCCGACGATATAAGGAAAGGCCCGCGGGCCGACGACATCAACCATGAAACTGTCGGGGATGATCGACGTGGCCCAGAAGTAAAACGCCGCAAGCACCAGCCCGAAAAGGCCGAATATCCGGTCGCTCATGAGATCCTCTTTCTTTCAATCGATGCTGAAAAATGCGCGGCCGCCCCAAACCCCGGGGCAGCCGCTGCTGTGATTATTTGATGATGCCGATTTCCCTGGAAAGATCGGCGATCTCCGTAATGCTCTTCTTGACGAATTTGTCCATGTCTGCGCCGAAGTTGTTGAAGGGTTCGATCGCCTTGGCCTCCAGGTCTTTCTGGAAGGCCTCGGACTCGGTCATCTTCTGGATCGCATTCCTCCAGAAGTCCTTCGCTTCAGCCGAAGCGCCTTTCGGCATGTAGAACCCGCGCCAGTTGGCCCCGACCACGTCATAACCCTGCTCTTTTGCCGTCGGAATATCAGGAAAACCCTGCAGACGCTCCGGCGCCAGAATCGCGATCATCCGGATATCCCCCGACTCATAGAAGCCACGGAGTTCTGAGAAATCGCCGGACATCACGTCAACCGCACCGGAAAGCAGCCCGGTCATCGCCTCACCACCACCGGCGTAGGCAACGTACTTGAGCTGGCGCACGTCCTTCAGGCCGGCTTTACGGGCGACGAGCATCGGCTTGATGTGGTCAAAGCCGCCGACTGACGAACCGCCCGCGATGCCGACCGAACGCGGATTGGCAACGATGGCGTCCATCAGGTCTTTGAGATTTTTGTATTTAGAATCCTTCTTCACGGCCAGAACGCCATACTCGGCGCCAAAGGTCGCCAGCCAGTGCACGTCGTCCGCGGTTGCGCCCTTGAAGATGCCCTGCGCCAGGCGCGCGGAGGTGCTGGTTGAGGCCGCAACGATCAGGTCGTTGTCGTTGTTGCGCTCCCTGGTGACGTGGGCGAAGGCCACGCCGCCGCCGCCGCCAGACATGTTGCTGACCTGCATCGCGTTATCGATCAGCTCCTGTTCGAATAAATTCTTGGCGGTGGTGCGGCAAACGAAGTCCCAGCCGCCGCCCGGACCCGCGGGCGCGATACACTCAGGATTCTCAGGCTCGAAAGCCAGGGCCGGGCTGACCGGAGCGAGCAACATGCCAGCTGCCAGCAGCAACAAAAACTTTCCTGTCCACGAATTTTTCATACTTGACTCCTTTTGGTTATTGGTCCGGGTCGAACTCCGAACAATTATCAGGAAACCCTTGGTTCAGGTCTGTAGCTTTTCGTATACGCAAACTTTAAGCACCCGCAAATGATCTGTAAACAATTGCTCCATAATGAGTTTTTGCTCCATTACGGGCATTTTGTGCATACTGTTCATGGCGAATTGCGGGTATTCTCTATTGGCGGATAAAGGACAGGAGAGGAATGATCACGCGTGCCAAACGAAAACTGCTGGAAGGTCAGCCGGCCAGCCTGAAAACCAGGATGATTCTGCTGGTCTGCCTGCTGGTGCTGTCCTTGACCCTGGTGTCTGGAATGATGTACACGGCGATGATCGGCGAGATTCTGGAAGAAAAGATCGGCAAGCAGGCGCTGCAGGTTGCCCAGACAGTCGCCAGAATACCGCTGGTCCGCAGGCAGATTATCAAACTGCAACCCGAAGGGGAATTGCAGCGCCTGGCAGAAGAGATCCGCCAACAGACCGGTGCTGAATTCATCGTTATCGGCAACATCCAGGGGGTTCGCTTCTCGCACCCCAAGCCGGACCGGATCGGCCAAAAGATGGTCGGCGGCGACAACACCCCGGCGCTGGAACGAGGCGAATCCTACATCTCGCGCGCGGTCGGCACCCTCGGGCCCTCAATCCGCGGCAAGGCGCCAATCATCACCAAAGACGATGGAATTATCGGCATCGTTTCGGTCGGTTACCTGCTGGAAGATGTGCACCACATCGTCCAGGAGCAGCAACTCAAGGTCGGGGTCATGATCGCTGCTCTGATGCTGATCGGCGTTTTCGGTGCCGTGCACATCTCCAACCACGTCAAGCAGAAGATTTTCGGTCTGGAGCCGGAGCAGATTGCTCGGCTCTTCAGCGAGCGGGCCTCGATCATCGAATCGATCCGCGAAGGGATCGTCGCAATCGACCGTGAAGCTTGCGTCACCGTCGCCAACCGGACGGCGATCGAGAGCGTCGGCTGTCGAAGTGAGGACGAGCTGATCGGCAAACATATCCGTGAGGTGCTGCCGGGCGCCCGCTTGAGCAAGGTGCTGGAGGGGGGAGAGCAACGCTTCGACCACGAATTCGAGGTCCAGGGCACCATGATGATTCTCAACACGGTGCCGATGGTCGAGGATGGGGAGATTGTCGGGGCGGTCGCCAGCTTCCGCCGCAAGGACGAACTGGACATTCTGGCAAAACAACTTTCCCAGGTTAAAGAATACTCGGAGATGCTGCGCGCCCAGACCCACGAGTACTCCAACAAGCTGCACACCATCGCCGGGCTGATCCAGATCGGTCACGAGAAGGAGGCGTTGGATCTGATCGGCAAAGAGACCGCCGGCTACCAGGGCCTGACCGCCTTTCTCGCCAAGGCGGTGCCTTTCCCGATCCTGGCCGCATTTATCATCGGCAAATATAACCACGCCAAAGAACTGCGCATCGAGTTTGCCATCGACCCGGAGAGTCAGCTCACCGATGTCCCGGATGACCTCAGCCGCGAGAAGCTGGTGACCATCCTCGGCAACCTGATCGACAATGCCTTCGATGCCGCTCTGCACGGCAAGAACCGGCCAGAAGTCAACCTGTCGATGACCGACTCCGGCAACGATCTGGTCTTCGAGATCGGCGACTCCGGACCCGGCATCCCGCAGGAACTGGCGGAGAAGATCTTCGCCCGCGGCTTTACCACCAAGCAGGAGGATCGCGGCCATGGGTTGCATCTGGTGATGACCGCCTTGCAGGAACTGGGCGGTGAGATAACCTTGAATGACAGTGAGCTGGGTGGTGCCCTGTTCAGCGTCTTTGTCCCGAAACGAAGGGTCGCTTGAGATGGAATTCAGTGTTCTGATTATCGAGGATGATCCGAAAATTGCCGAGATCCACCGTCACTTCACCGAAAAAATCGCCGGCTTTTCCGTCTGCGGCATGGCCGATTCGCTTGAAGATGCGGAAAAGATGTGCCAGCTGCTCGAACCCGACCTGGTGCTGCTCGACCTCTACTTTCCGGAAGGGCTCGGCACCGAGACCCTCTGGAAGATCCGCTCCCGGCGACAGGC
Source organism: uncultured Desulfuromonadales bacterium (assembly GCA_947259715.1). GTDB lineage: Bacteria > Desulfobacterota > Desulfuromonadia > Desulfuromonadales > Geopsychrobacteraceae > Malonomonas. Next base: position 5,915 of record CAMYNR010000117.1, on the reverse strand, counting down.
GACCGATGTGATCCTGATCACTGCGGCCAAGGAGCTCGGGCCGCTGCAGGAGGCGATGCGCGGCGGGGTCTTCGATTATATCCTGAAACCGGTGATGTTCCCTCGCTTTCAGGAGGCGCTGGAGCGCTTTCGCGACCATCGCTTGCAGCTGGCCGCTGATACCAGGCTGAGCCAGCAGGAGATCGACCGCCTGCTGCACCCCTATAAGGACCACAAACCGGGGCAACCGAGCCTGCCGAAAGGGATCGACCCGCTGACCCTGAAAAAGGTGCGCGAGGCCTTCGCGCTGCCCCATCCGGACGGTCTGAGTGCGGAAGAGGTCGGCGAAAAAATCGGCGCCAGCCGCACCACCGCGCGCCGCTACCTTGAATATCTGACCGCCGGCGGCGATTTGAGCGCTGAACTGATCTACGGTGCCGTCGGCCGGCCGGAGCGAAAATACTTCGCGGAATAACACTGCGGAGCCGCAGAAAGAATTATCCAAACTGAAACGCCCCGCCGGATTGCTCCGACGGGGCGTTTCAGTTTAACCATGACAGACGGGCGAGTTACATCATGCCGCCCATGCCGCCCATGCCGCCCATGCCACCAGGCATTGCCGGCATAGCGTCACCACCGTCAGACGGCTTTTCAGCGATCATCGCTTCGGTGGTCAGCATCAGACCGGCAACCGAAGCTGCGTTCTGCAGAGCGCTGCGGGTCACCTTGGTCGGATCGAGGATCCCGGCTTCAAGCATGTCACCGTAGACGTCAGCGGCGGCGTCGAATCCGTAGGAGCCTTCGCCGTTGAGGACCTTATCGGCGACGATGGCGCCTTCCAGGCCGGCGTTGATGGCAATCTGGCGCAGCGGGGCTTCCAGAGCGCGCAGCACCAGATCACGGCCAAATTTCTGCTCCCCGTCCAGCTCGAGGGCTTGGACATCCTTGAGGATGCGCAGGAAAGCTACGCCGCCGCCAGGGACGATGCCCTCTTCAACCGCCGCGCGGGTGGCGTGCAGGGCGTCTTCGACGCGGGCTTTCTTTTCCTTCATCTCGGTCTCGGTGGCAGCGCCAACCTTGACCACGGCAACTCCGCCGACCAGCTTGGCCAGGCGCTCCTGCAGCTTCTCACGATCGTAATCGCTGCTGGTCTCTTCGATCTGGGCACGAATCATCTGCACGCGGCCATCGATTTCATTTTCTTTGCCGGCACCGTCGACGATGGTGGTGTTGTCCTTGTCGACGACGATCCGCTTGGCGGTACCAAGCATATCGATGGTGGCGTTCTCCAGCTTGAAACCGACCTCTTCAGAGATCACCTGACCACCTGTGAGGATGGCGATATCTTCGAGCATCGCCTTACGCCGGTCACCGAAGCCCGGAGCCTTGACAGCGCAGACGTTGATGGTGCCGCGCAGCTTGTTGACCACCAGAGTGGCCAGAGCTTCGCCATCGAGGTCTTCGGAGATGATCATCAGCGGACGACCCTGCTTGGCCACCGGCTCAAGAATCGGCAGCAGGTCCTTCATGGTGCTGATTTTCTTGTCGTAGATCAGGATCAGGGCGTCTTCCAGCACTGCTTCCATCCGCTCAGCGTCGGAGACGAAGTACGGCGAGAGGTAACCGCGATCGAACTGCATCCCTTCGACGGTCTCCAGGGAGGTGTCCATCGACTTGGCTTCTTCGACAGTGATAACACCTTCCTTGCCGACCTTTTCCATCGCTTCAGCGAGGATGTTGCCGATGGTCTCGTCGCTGTTGGCCGAGATGGTGCCGACCTGGGCGATCTCTTTGTGATCGGCAACCGGCTTGGAGAGCTTCTGCAGCGAATCGACAGCCACAGCAACGGCCTTGTCGATGCCGCGCTTGATTTCCATCGGATTGTGACCGGCAGTCACCAGCTTGACGCCTTCCTGGTAAATCGCCTGAGCAAGCACGGTCGCGGTGGTGGTGCCGTCACCGGCAACGTCGGAGGTCTTGGAAGCGACTTCCTTGACCAGCTGAGCGCCCATGTTTTCGAACTTGTCTTCCAGCTC
>CAMYNR010000117.1:0-3884 GCA_947259715.1 uncultured Desulfuromonadales bacterium | reverse complement strand
GGTCGCGGTGGTGGTGCCGTCACCGGCAACGTCGGAGGTCTTGGAAGCGACTTCCTTGACCAGCTGAGCGCCCATGTTTTCGAACTTGTCTTCCAGCTCAATCTCTTTAGCAACGGTGACGCCGTCCTTGGTGATCAGCGGTGCGCCGAACGACTTGTCGATGACAACGTTACGCCCCTTGGGACCGAGGGTGACCTTGACAGCGTCAGCCAGGGCGTTGACCCCGTCAAGAATTGCGGCGCGAGCTTCCTGGGAAAACTTAATCTCTTTAGCCATGATACGTATATCCTCCGTAATAATTAATTTCGTCTGTACTCTGCTGAATGTTGCTCAGCAGTTTCGATTTTGTGTTCCAGCAAGGCGCGAGCAGCGCAGACGCGCAGCATAGCTTAATGCTATGTGAGCATTCGAGCAGCACAGCAACGCCGCTGGGGCGCAAAAGCGGAACTGCCTACTACCCAACAACGCCGAGGACGTCGTCTTCCCGCATAATCAAGTATTCTTTGCCATCCACCTTGATTTCGCTACCGGCATATTTGCCGAACAGGACCAGGTCGCCTTCTTTGACGTCCAGAGGCAGAACCTTGCCTTCAGGGGTCACCTTGCCCTTGCCGGCAGCGATGACTTTTCCTTCCTGAGGCTTTTCCTTGGAAACCGTGTCAGGGATGATGATGCCGCCTGCGGTGGTGGTCTCCTCTTCTACACGCTCAACGATGATACGATCCTGCAAAGGTCTGATGTTCATGATGATTCTCCTTTCACTTCAATGTCTGGCTTTGAGCTAGCCGTTACGATTGTGGTTTATACAAAGAGCCAAAGACAGCGCTCGGTCTGATCCAAAGTCAGCCCTTCAACCCTGTTAGCACTCGATCCGCATGAGTGCTAACAGGGAAACAATAATAATCTGTGATTTTGGATTGTCAAGTATTTTTTAACGGGGATTTCCGCGCCCTTATGGCGCGGTTTCAGCTCTCGGAAAGGGCCTTCAGCAGCTGCTCGGCAAGTTGACTGGAAACCTCTTCGGCAAGCCGCAGGCGTTCGGCTGCCAGGGAGGAATAATCGTTTTCATAAAATGCCTCGGCGGCATAGTTGAGCTCCAGGCTGGCAGCTTCCCGGCCCGGCTGAAACAGCAACAGACGGCTGCGGGCCTTGATGACGCTGACACTGCTGCCGATATCCTCGACATAGGCGAAGAGTTCACCGCGCAGGTAATCCTGTTGCTCAAGCCAGGCGGGGTCGATCTGCTTAACCCCCTGCTTGAGAATAATGAATTCGTACCCCTGAGCGCTCCCCCGCTCATTGACTCGATCGATAAAGGCGCTGAACAGCCGGTCGGCCACTTCAGTCGGCACCATCACCGTCTCAAACGGCAGCACATAGAGTTGTCGCGACTGCAAAGGAGCAGCCTGGCCGACTTGCTTCACTGCCGGAACTTGACCAAGACAGGCGGTAAGCAGCAGACTCAAAACAAGGAGCGTTGCCTTCATCAAATCCTCACTAAAGCGATAAAAGTTAATCCTGTTTAAGCGTTTGCTCCAGGCGCAAAAAGCCCAAAGCCTCTTCCAACTGGCCGATAGCACCACCAAAGCCGGAGCGAAAATTCAAAACGTCGCCTTCCTCGGCAAAACTTAAAATAGAAGGCTGACAGCAGGGGATCGCCATGCTGTTCATTAAGTAGTAGGCATCCGTTGCCAGCAGAGTCTGCCCGGTCATGAAATCACTGACCCATAGCAGCTTTGGCGATCGCTCCGCCAGATGCTGAAATGCACAGCTGCAGCAGCAGAAATGAACCTCCCCGCTTGGCAACAGCAGGCGACTCTGCTGATGAGGAAGCAAAGCACGCTGGCAGGCGCAGCGCGACTCGCCGACAAATTGCCCTGCGCTGACCAGGCCACCATGGATGCGCGCCACCAGCCGGTTGCGCTCAAGCTGCCGCAGGTCGCGATGAATCGTCATGCGCGAAACCTGAAAGTAGTCACAAAGCTCGCGCACCGCAAGCCCACCACGCTGCCGGAGCAGTCGCAGGATCTCCTGCCTGCGCATCTCGCCACCCAAAACCAACCTCCCCGAAAGATCAAATCAAATATACTGGAACAATTTATTTGTAACAGCAATTCAAACTACAACAGAATCTTTTTAAGCCTGCCTAAACAGGAAATAATTCCTGAAAAAAGCCAAAACGCCTTCAAAAAAAGATAATAAGCGCATAAATTAAAAGTACTTAGGAGCTATTTATTGAAATTGAAAACCATTTATCCAAAGTAAATCTTTTTACCGTTGATAAATATTAACCTTGACATTTTCTACCATGAGAGCTATAGGATCTGGATATAAAACCCTTTTCTATTCTTGGATGGTATAGAAGTTCATGGAATTTGACATCGGTAAAAAAATTAAAACCCTGCGCAAGGAACGAAAACTGACCCTGCAGGACGTCGCCAACGAGACTGGCTTTTCGCCCGCTCTGATCTCCCAGATCGAAAACAACAATGTTTCGCCGCCAATTGCGACCTTATCGAAAATTGCCCGCTTTTTCGATGTCAAAATGAGCTTCTTTTTTGAAGAGGGGGAAGGCGCCACCCGCTACGAAATCGTCCGCAAAGACGAACGCCGGGTGGTCAGCCGGGTCATCTCCAAGGACGGCACCGGCCATGGCTACACCTACGAAACCCTCTCCTACCGGAAAAAGAACAAAAAAATGGAGCCCTTCCTGCTCACCGTTTCCGAGCGCGCCCAGGAAGAAACCCTTTACAATCACGAAGGGGAGGAGTTTTTACTGATTTTGCAGGGCACCGCCGAGATCATTCTCGATGATGAACGCCACACCCTCGAAGCCGGCGACGCGGCCTACTTCGACTCTTCGGTCAAACACCGGCTGCTCTCCAAGGATGGCAAACTAGTGCAGGTGCTGGCGGTGGTGACCCGTTGAAAAATAAATTTTGTAGCCACCAAGACACCAAGGGCGCCAAGAAAGGCCAAAGGCTTTGACGCTGAGCCGGAGAGACGCAGAGAAAGGCTTAAAACAAAAGTCATTCTCTAGGGTTTTAAACCCTTAAGAGTCGATGCTCTGATTTTCTCTGCGCCTCTGCGTTCTCACCGTCTCCGCGTTAAATAGATTATTCGCCTTTCTTGGTGTCCTTGGTGACTCGCTTAAAAGCGCCTACTTTTGGTGGTGGCTAATATGACTTCTTATCAATAAAAACAGTAAAATCAATGGAAGGAATAAGCCCATGAGCAGTTTCGACAAGAAAACCCTCGCCGACTGGGAAACTCAGGCGAAAAAAGAGAAAAAGACCGAGGATCTCTCCAATTTCAAATGGGACACCCCGGAAGGGATCACCGTCAAGCCGCTGTACACCGCCGCCGACACCACCGGTCTGGAAACCGCCGACACCCTGCCCGGCCTGCCTCCCTTCGTGCGTGGGCCGATGGCGACCATGTACGCCGGCCGCCCCTGGACGGTACGGCAGTATGCCGGCTTCTCGACCGCCGAGGAATCGAACGCCTTCTACAAGCGCAACCTGGCGGCCGGTCAGCAGGGCCTCTCGGTCGCCTTCGACCTGGCCACCCACCGCGGCTACGACTCGGACCATCCCCGGGTGGTCGGCGACGTCGGCAAGGCCGGCGTGGCCATCGACTCGGTCGAGGACATGAAGATCCTCTTCGGCGACATCCCCCTCGACAAGGTCTCGGTGTCGATGACCATGAACGGCGCGGTGCTGCCGATCATGGCCAACTACATCGTCGCCGCCGAGGAGCAGGGCGTCACTCAGGACAAGCTCGCCGGGACCATCCAGAACGACATCCTCAAGGAGTTCATGGTCCGCAACACCTACATCTACCCGCCCGAGCCCTCGATGCGGATCATCTCCGACATCATCGAG
>CAMYNR010000116.1 GCA_947259715.1 uncultured Desulfuromonadales bacterium | reverse complement strand
TTGCCGATCAAGTCAGGCTGTAGATCGACGTGGGCTAGGCCATTGATCAGGTAAAGCTGCGCTTGGCCGGCTGGCACAGCTTGGGCCAGGGCCCGGCTCTCGGTGTAGGGAATAATCGGATCGTCAAAACCATGTATCAGGATCAACCTGCCCGATAGCTGATGCAGATCCTTGTTGGCTAGATTTAGTGCCTTGATATCCTGGCGGATCCCTGCTGGAAGGCCTTGCTGTAATGACTGAACCTGGTTCGGATCCTGATTGGTGATAAAGCTGTACAACGCAAGTCCCTCTGAACTCAGATCGTTTACCAGGTCATCCAGTGGAGCGGCTAGGTCCGCTTTTTTTCGCGCAAACATTGCTCTATAGAGTTTTCGATCAACCGGGTTGGATAGTCGATCCAGATTGCTCAGGACGAACACCCATTTTCCATATGCATTGGGACGCTGGTGTTTCGACTTTCCCTCATCCATGAAATAGCCGGTGGTGAAAAAGTTCAGAACCCTAGGCAGATCGTGGTAGCCACCGACGGCAAAAATGAAATTCACCTGATCGCGAATCTCCGGCTGAAGAGCAGCCAGGATCGCAGGTCCTGCTGCATAGCTGAAGGCGAGAATTCCAGCTTGCCCGCTTGGGGAAAATTGGGGCCGGCTCAGGACGCTGAAAGCATCGCTCAATTCTTGGATATTTCCTGGACCGACTTTGAGGTTGCGCAGACTGTCCAGGTCTGGCACCAGGATGTTAAAGCGGGCCCGGGCCAGACTTTTGGCGAATGCCACCAGGCGCAGATCATCCTTGCCCGCTTCGGCCGCCCCAGGCACCAGAAGAAGCCCGGCCAGAGGCTTATGTCCCGGCTGATAGAGATCGGCTTTATAACGACGGCCCTCGACAGCGTAGCTGTAGGTGGTGCGCAAGGGGGGCGGAGTCACCTCTTTCCACCGACTCGGAGCGTCTCTGGCGGCGATATCCGCAAGCACCAACGCCGCATGGTACTCTCGGGTCGGCGAGCAGCCTGAATGTAGCAGCAAGAGCAATCCCAGCCCTAAACACAGGGCCACCATCGCCTTACCGCGATGCAATGCAAAGGTATTCCTCATATCATTTGCATCAAGATTTCTGTAAAAGGTCCGCTTAATCTGTCTGGTTCGCTTTGAACGCAGCACCAGAGCCGGAGTTTATTTCCTCTGGTAATTATAGCGGATGAGATCGCAAGGCCAATCTTTGTTGGCATGCGCAAGTAGCGGGGGGAGGTTGCTGGCTTATTGGGGGAGTGGCCAACAAAAAAAGGGCGACCATCGTGGCCGCCCTTTGCTCTAGAGAGAGGTCTGCGAGGCAATTACTTGCCCCACTTCTCCTTGATCCTCTGCACTGCGGTCTCGACATTGGCGCGTTCGCCGAACGCCGAAAGGCGGAAATAGCCCTCGCCGCTCGGACCGAAGCCGCTGCCGGGGGTGCCGACGACGAAGCACTCGTTCAGCAGCTTGTCGAAGAAATCCCAGCTGGTCATCCCTTGGGGGGTCTTCAGCCAGATGTAGGGGGCATTGACGCCACCGAAGCATTCGATGCCGGCGGCGGAGAGGCCTTCACGGATGATCCGGGCGTTCTCCATGTAGTAGTCAATGATCTCTTTGACCTGGGCCCAGCCTTCGTCGCTGTAAACCGCCGCGGCGGCCTTCTGCACCGGGTAGGAGACGCCGTTAAACTTGGTGCACTGGCGACGATTCCAGAGCTTGTTGAAGCTGTATTTCTCACCGTTGGCGGTGGTGCCCAGCAGCTCTTCAGGGACCACGGTCAGGCCGCAACGCACACCGGTAAAACCGGCGGTCTTGGAGAAGGAGCGGAACTCGATGGCGCATTTTTTGGCGCCTTCGATCTCGTAGATCGAGTGGGGAATGTCGGCTTCGGTGATAAAGGCCTCGTAGGCGGCGTCGAAGAGGATCACCGCATCGTTCTCGATGGCGTAGTCAACCCAGGCCTTGAGCTGCTCTTTGCTTGCCACGGTGCCGGTCGGATTGTTCGGGAAGCAGAGATAGATGATGTCGACCTTCTCGCTCGGGAAGGCCGGAGTAAAGCCGTTTTCCTCGGTGCAGGGCATGTAAACCAGACCCTCATAGTAACCCTTGTCGTTAATCTGGCCGCTACGGCCGACCATGACGTTGGTGTCGTTGTAGACCGGGTAGACCGGATCGCCGATGGCGACTTTATTGCCCAGATCGAAAATATCAAGAATATTGGCGCTGTCGCACTTGGAGCCATCGGAGATGAACACTTCATTGTTTTTCAACTCAACGCCGAGGGGACGATAGGCTTTGTCAATGATCACCTGGGACAGCCAGTCATAGCCCTGCTCAGGGCCGTAACCGTGAAAGCTGTCGCCCTTGGCCAGATCGTCAACCCCTTCGTGGAAGGCTTTGAGGACTGCCGGGACCAGCGGCTTGGTGACATCGCCGATGCCCAGACGGATGATGCTGGCGTCGGGGTTGGCGCTGGTAAATTCTTTGACGCGGCGGCTGATTTCGGGGAAAAGGTAGCCAGCCTGCAGTTTCAGATAGTTGTCATTGATGCGTGCCATGGTGAAGTTCTCCTGGTGAGTGAAATCTTTTGGGAAAGTCTTTGGCGGTGGTGCGCCCTGACCGCATAGCTTGCTTAGCGCGGTTCATGAGCGGCACCTCTGTAGCAAAGAATCAATTTAATTCCAGACCGTCCTGCATGTCGTATAGCCCTGGCCCTTGGCCGTTCAGCCATTGGCAGGCACGGGCTGCGCCGCGGGCGAACATGTCGCGGCTCATGGCGCGATGGCTGATTTCGATCCGTTCGCCCATGCCGATGAAATA
>CAMYNR010000115.1 GCA_947259715.1 uncultured Desulfuromonadales bacterium | reverse complement strand
ACAAGGCGATGAAAAAATATCTGGCGAGGTATTCCGCCCAGGAGAAATCGCCATCAACGATGACAGCGCGGCATTGCCGGAAATGACCTGCCCTACATTTTCCAACGATGTTATCGCTATGATAAAAGTCGTAGCGAGGCAGGCACTGGCGATCGCCAAAGCTCATGGTGGAAACATCGACGTGCAAAGCGAAATAGATAAAGGAACCTCATTTTTAGTCACCATGTCGAAAAACCTGGCGGCCTGAGAGTCACTTATCCTCACTACCAGCAAGGCACTTCCTTTTTTTCTAGATCCTTAACCCAGCAAAGGAGCAAATTTTGTACGCCCAACAAGGATACCACCACCAGAGAAAGTTGCCGATTTAACCTACTGTGCTAGGGTTAAATCTATTGCTACAGACATAAAAGGAGATTGAATATGGGGATTATTTCTTGGATCGTCATGGGGTTACTCGTTGGTGCTCTCGCCAAATTCATTATGCCGGGGGATGATCCAGGTGGCATATTTATAACCATTCTGATCGGTATTGCAGGCGCCTTCGTTGGTGGATTTATCGGCTCATTTCTCGGCCTTGGAGAAGTGACCGGATTTAATATCGGCAGTTTTTTACTCGCAACCGGAGGTGCAGTTCTGCTGTTAATCGGGTATCGAGCCATCAAGAAAAAGGCTGCCTAGGATTTTGCCAGCCGGACGCAGTTTGAAAGTTCTGAGATATTTGCTGTAACCACCTGCAGGAAAAATCAGTTAACTGGTGCCTCCTTTGCGCTGTCTTTCTCTTCGGCAATGACACTGGAGGTTTCTGGAGTCCCGCCTTGCCATAGCCCCCCAACTAGTTTCGCCAAAGCGTTGAAAAATAGAATTTTTCCCGAATCGACAATAGCCCACAAAAAACCGGGCATTCTTTGAGAAATCTGTTACAATTTACCCCAAGGTGCTTTTCCAGCCCTGAAATAGAGGGCTTTTTTTTTGCGAGAGAGGAGGCAGTTATGGCGAATCAGGACTATTGGACTCCACAGCTAGAATCGAAACTCCACTGCTGGCACAGAATGCAGACTTTCAGCGAAGTCGAAAAACCGGCACCCTGCCTGACCATTGCCCGGGAATTTGGATGTCAGGCTTATTCGCTGGCCGAATCACTGGTCGAAAAGCTGAATGCCACCAATCCAGAGATTCCCTGGATCATTGTCGGCAACCAGGTTCTGGCAGAGGTTTCCAAGCTTTCAGGCTACAGCGTCTCACAGATTGAAAAAGCCCAGGACACCCCCTCCTCAGTAAAAGCGATCTTTTCAATGTTTCTGGATAAATATCTGGCGGAAGAGACCGAAATATTCCAGCATATGACACCGGTCATTCGCGATTTTGCCGAACGCGGCCATTGCATCTTCATCGGCCAGGGAGCCGCTCTGGCAACTCAGGATCTGCCCAACTGCGTCCATGTGCGCCTCGTGGCCCCCTATGAATTCAGAGTACAGAAGATCATGGTAGCCCACCAGCTTAGCTATCCTGAAGCGGAAAACTATATTGAATCCCATCAAAAGGAACGGGATGACTTCCTGCGGCGTTTTTCTGACAGCGATATCAGCGACCCACAACTCTACCACCTGGTCCTCAACAACAGCCGCATGCCGGTCGAATCGATGGCTGATCTAACTTTGGGCTACCTGCACTAAGGAAAAAGAACCCACTGTAAATATGAAATATAGCACTAGAAAGGGCAGGCAACCGAAATCGATTGCCTGCCCCAAATTTATTGAGCACAATAATTTGTCAATGAGGCAAGGAGCCTACCCCTTACCGTGCTTTTTCCGCATTTTACCCTTATGTACTAGATCAAACTGTTTATAAAAACTGCACCTCAAACAGTTCCCCTCTTTTTCAGCTGTCGTTCCCTGAACCTCTCCACCACAGAAAGTCCCCGCGACCAACCAGCATGAATCCCCAGCGCTTTGAGCGCTTGCCGGACAAATACCCAACTCGACAACCTTCTTGCCGCCAATTTCCCGACCGCACTCCATGATCTCCCAGCAATTCATGCTTCACCCCTCTGAACCAAGCTGCCGAACAGGGTCAAAGCCCCCATTGTAGCAACCCCAAAGATTTGTTGGCTGATCTCTAACCCTGGCAGGCGACTGCCATGCAAAAAAAATTAAAACCAACAAATAATATAGCCAATCATTCAGAGATTACAAGCTTTATCACCAAGGAAAAAATTCTATTTTAGTGCGCTTCGGCCCAGTTTCGACCGGTCCCAATATCCACTTTCAACGGCAAATCGAGCGGCACAGCGTTTTCCATCTCCTTCCGCACCAACTCCTCCACCTGCTCAAGTTCATCTTGCGGCACCTCAAAAACCAGTTCATCGTGCACCTGTAGCAGCATCCGCGTCTGTAACTTGTCTTGGCGCAAACGGCGGTCGATGTTGACCATCGCCACCTTGATAATATCGGCAGCACTGCCCTGGATCGGATAGTTGATGGCGTTGCGTTCAGCGTAGCTGCGGATCGCGCCGTTCTTGCTGTTGATCTCAGGGATGGCGCAACGGCGGCCCAAAATGGTGGTGACATACTGATGCTCGCGGGCTTCTTCCTTTTTGGCCTCGAGATAGTCAAGTACCGCCGGGTAGCGCTCGAAGTAGTTGTCGATGAAACTCTGGGCCTCTTTGCGGCTGATACCGAGATCCTTCGCCAAACTGAAAGCCCCCATACCATAGAGCACGCCGAAATTGATGGTTTTCGCCTGGCGGCGCATTTCGTCATCGACCAACTCGGGAAATACATTGAAAATTTCGCTGGCGGTGCGCTTGTGGATATCCTCATCGGCCCGAAAACTTTCTTTT
>CAMYNR010000114.1 GCA_947259715.1 uncultured Desulfuromonadales bacterium | reverse complement strand
CGCGGCAGCCATTATTTTCATGGTCACATCACTTGGGCTTGCTTACCTGTCCAGTCATCGCACCGGGGAATCGGTCGTGACCGGCACACCGGCGCCCGTTGAGAGTCAGGCGGCACCCGATGCAGCCCCACCGCCGGCAACCGGAAGCGGAGATGCACAGCCGGCCAAACAGGCAGAATAGAAACTATCCGGCTATTCGTACATTTTTAAAACGTGCCGAAGTGGTGGAACATGGTCGACACGCTATCTTGAGGGGGTAGTGGCCAAAAGCCGTGCCGGTTCAAGTCCGGCCTTCGGCACCATTGAAATTAGTTAGCCGCAATCCTATTGGATTGCGGCTTTTCTGTTTCTTGGCTGTGAATTTTTATGTCAAAAATGACTGCTTACAAAGCCTGTTGCAGTATTTTTACCAACTCCTCTTCGGTCAGCTGAATGGGATTGCCTTTCATACTGCTTGCCGCCTGGCCCTTTTCAACCAGTAGCGGAAAGTCAGCTTCTGTTATTTTATAATCCGCCAGGGGTGGTAGTTTGAGCCGTGAGCAGATATTCTGGATCCAATCGATGCCATCGGAAGGCTCAGCTTCCGTCTTTCCAGTCAAAATCCGGGCCACCTCCCGGTAGCGAACCAGTGAAGGCGATTCCGGCTCACGCATTTGCAATGCCGAAATGTTCATTTCCATCACATAAGGCAGAAGCCGGCCGCAAATAGCGCCATGAGCGGCCTTGAACATTCCCCCTAACGGTCCGGCAATGCCGTGTACGGCACCGAGCTTCGCATTGGCCAACGCTAATCCACCGAAAAGACTTGCCAAGCTCATTGCTTCGCGTGCCTCGGTATCGCGGCCATCTTCAAAGACACGCACTAACGAGCCTGCGGCGCGACGAAGGCCTTCGCGACAGATTCCGTCGGTTAAGGGATTGGCCTTATTGGAGACAAACGCTTCCAAAAGCTGGCTAAAGGCATCCAAGCCTGTGCTAGCGGTGATGGGGGGTGGCATGGAATAGGTTAGCTCCGGATCAACGATGGCCAATCGAGGAAGCATGAGCGGACTGCGCATGCTCACCTTTACGCGGTGTTCCGGAGATTCAAGCACGGAATTACTGGTCACTTCAGCCCCCGTTCCCGCGGTGGTCGGAACGGCAACATAGGGGGCCGGCATCTTCTCCAAGGGCTTTCCCTTGCCGATCACCTCCAGATAATCCAACAGTTCGCCCTCGTTGGTTAGCAGGGCGGCAATAACCTTGCCGGTATCAATGACACTTCCGCCGCCGATACCGATGACCCAATCGCAGGCAGCTTGGCGGGCCTTTTGAACGCCGGCAAGGGCTATATCAGTTGTCGGTTCCCCCAGTACACTGAAAGAAATTGACTCAATACCCTGCTTGTCCAGCTGCTCCAGTATAATGTCAGCCCGCGCTGAACTGCGGCCGGTTACGACCATTGCCCGTCGTCCCAGGGTCGGGGCGTAAGTGCCAATTTTACTTGCCTTTCCCGCCCCGAATATAATTTGGGTAGCCGTCAAAAATTCGAATTGCATGGCTCGCTGTCCTTTTTTACCCCCAGCCTCTCTCGTCTGGAAAAATGTTTTGGTATTTGATGGCTCGGCGTGGCTCCGCCATCATATCTTCTACTATATCGCGCCATTTCTGATAATGCTGGGTTTCCTTATGGCGGGCTGGATCATTTGCCGTCCGATAGACTTCTACCAGAACAAATCGACTTGGATCATCCTGTTGTTGAATGACATCAAATCGGGCGATTCCGGGTTCTTTTAGGCTATTACGGGCGTTTTCCATAGAGGCGGATTTAAATTCCTCAAACTTATCCGACTTTATGTGAACAAAAACATGTACGATAAACATTGTAGCCTCCTCCTTTCAGCTGATACGAATGAGATCGACTACTTTTTATCAGGTTACATTAAATATTTCAAATGAAGCACCCGTAGGGACGGTGTATGGAGATCGAAATGGGTATGGAGGTTGAAGCGGGAAAGGGAATCGGGCCACTATAGCAAGTAATTGATGATATTGTAAAGGAGATAGAAATAAGGTCAATTTTTTAGCTTAAGACCGCTCTTTTAGGGGTAAAATGGGCGTTTCCAGGAATACTGGATTAAAATGCGATTAATATGCGATTATGCAGCGAAGAATGTACAAAAACTTGTATAAACTCACATAAACTCACATTTAAATCAGTAACTTATTGTTATCATTGGCTATTAAGCAAATCCGGCCTTCGGCTCCATTATAACAATCTAAGCGGCTCCAGAATATTCCTGTAACCGCTTTTTATATATTCAAACGAAATACTGACCAATTTCGGAACAGACAGTGCAGGATGCAGGCATGGCATCTGCTAGATGAGCCAGTTTCTGACGACATCTCCCAACTGCCCTTCAAAATTTTCTTTGGTTCCGTGGGTTTTTACGAAGCCCAGATCCAGAACATAAACCTCATCGGCTATGGCCATGGCGGACCGCACGTCCTGGTCGACAAGAAGTATGGTACGGTTTTTGGGACATCCCATAAAACTATAATATTCATTTGGACCGATCCCGCGGACCACGACCAGAGGTAGTGGTATTGCAACTTAATTAATCTTGACAACAAAACTTGCTTTAGTTATCCAGATGGATATTTTTTGCCTTAAGGGGCGCTTCAATATGTTGGGCTGTCTTGTCGCGGCGTAGCTTCAGCGAAGACGGAAGCTGAAACCGATACCCTATTTACCATTTCCGATTCTCTCGCTTTGAAAAAGCAACTTCTTATCTTTCAACCGTCCGGTTGGGTTACATTACTGCGGGGGAATTTGACAAATACGTGATACCCGAAAACATGGTGACTGAGGCTCAAAGGAGATAAGATTTGGCGGTTG
>CAMYNR010000113.1 GCA_947259715.1 uncultured Desulfuromonadales bacterium | reverse complement strand
ATTCTGGAGAACTTTCTCGCCAGCATCCTGATCAGTATGCGCAACCCGTTCATGATCGGTGATCTGATAGAGGTCTCGGGGCACAGCGGGATCGTACAGCGGGTGACCACCCGCGGCACCGTGCTGTTGGATATGGACGGCAACCACGTGCAGATCCCCAATGCCACCATCTACAAGAGCACCATCCGCAACTTCACCGCCAACCCGAACCGGCGCGAGAGTTTCGAGGTGGGGATCGGCTACGAAAACGACATCTCCACGGCCCAGGAGATCGCCCTGGAAATCTTCAACAACCATCCGGCGGTGTTGAAAACGCCGGAAATCCTGGTGCTGGCCGACCGACTCGGGGCAGCGACGGTCGACCTGAAAATCTACTTCTGGTACGACGGCACGAAACACAACGGCCTGAAGGTAAAATCATCGTTGCTCAGGCTGGTGAAGCGTGCCTACATGAGCGCCGGCATTTCCATGCCGGATGAGGCCCGGGAACTGCTCTTCCCGGATGGGGTTCCGGTGCGGATGTTGCCTGAGAAACCGGCTGAACCGGCGAGGACGCCAGAAGTCGCTGTGGCCGCAGCAGAACCGGAGATTCTGACCACCGAGGCCGAAGGAAACCTGGCCAGCGCTGATGAACAACTCAAGGAGCAGGGGCGCAACGCCAGAATTCCGGAGCAGGGTGCCGGTTTGCTTCCGGAAGGATAGATGGCAATATCTTCAAGTTGTGAGGTCTTGCGCCTCGCCAGAAAAAAGAGCCGGTCGTAGTTGACGACCGGCTCTTCCCAATTTATTCAAGCAATCGATTATTTGTCACAATCAGGCCGCCACAGACACTCCGGCTGGCCACAGCGATCGGAGAACTGGGTATTGAAGCACTCAGGATTCCCCTCCGCCCGCTGAATGGCGCGGATCAGATCCTCTTTTTTCAGCTTGCCCGGCTTGACGCCAAGCTCCTTGGCAACAAGTTTCACTTCAGTCATTTTCATCGTGCAACTCCTGTTATTCGGTTTCGCAATTATTTGTCCATCAGTTTGAGTAAAACGTGGTTGAGTATACCGCCGCTCTGAAAATATACAACCTCTTCGGCGGTGTCCAGTCGAGAATTTACTTCGCAACTTTGCTTACTTCCGTCCCTTCTGGTGACTGTCAGCTGCAGCGCCATTTTCGGCACCAGCTTGGCGACCGGCTCAATCGAGATGGTCTCTTCACCGGTCAATTGGTAGCTCTCGGCCGACTCACCCGCTTTGAACTGCAGGGGCAGCACACCCATGCCAACCAGGTTGGAGCGATGGATCCGTTCGTAGCTCTCGGCCAGCACCGCTTTGACCCCCATTAAGAGAGTGCCTTTGGCCGCCCAATCCCGGCTGGAGCCGGTGCCGTATTCTTTTCCGGCGATGATCATCAGCGGCCTGCCATCTTCGGCATAGCGCTGCGCCGCGTCAAAAATGCTCAGCTGCTCCCCGGACGGTTGCAGCGCGGTAAAGCCACCTTCCACCCCGGGAACCATTTTATTGCGCAGGCGGATGTTGGCGAAGGTGCCGCGCACCATCACCTCATGGTTGCCGCGCCGCGAACCGTAGGAGTTGAATTGTTCTTTGCTGACGCCATGTTCCAGCAGGTACTTTCCAGCCGGGCTATCAGCCTTGATCGCCCCGGCCGGCGAAATGTGGTCGGTGGTGATGCTGTCGCCAAGCAGCGCCAGTATATGGGCCTGAGAGAATCCGGGATACTGCTCCTGGCGACCGAGCTGATCGAAAAAGGAGGGCAGCCGGATGTAGGTGGAATCCTGTTCCCAGGCGTAGGTCAGCCCTTCCGCCACCGGCAGGTTGCGCCACTGTTCATCGCCGGTAAAGACTTCGGCGTACTCCTTCTGGAACATCTGCGCGTTGACCAGGGCCACCATTTCGGCGACTTCGGCATTGCTTGGCCAGATATCCTTCAGGTAGACCGGCTGCCCATCACTGCCGGTACCGAGCGGCTCGCTGGTGAGGTCGATGCGCGTGGTGCCGGCCAGGGCGAAGGCCACCACCAGCGGCGGCGAGGCCAGCCAGTTGGCCTTGGTCTGGGCATGGATGCGCCCCTCGAAGTTGCGATTACCGGAAAGAACCGAGCAGACGGTCAGGTCGCCCTGATCGATCGCTTCAGCGATCGGTCCGGTCAGCGGCCCGGAGTTGCCGATGCAGGTCGTACAGCCATAACCGACAATATTGAAGCCGAGCTGATCGAGATAGTCCTGCAGACCAGCCTTGGCCAGATAGTCGGTGACCACCTTGGAGCCCGGTGCCAGGGAGGTCTTCACCCAGGGCTTCTGGACCAGGCCTTTCTCGACCGCCTTTTTCGCCACCAGCCCGGCGCCCATCATCACCGCCGGATTGGAGGTGTTGGTGCAGGAGGTGATCGCCGCGATCACCACATCACCCTGGCTTAGCTTTTCCTCACTGCCGGAGATCGGCACCGCTTTAGCCGCCTGCTCCTCGGGCAGCACCAGTTCGGTTGCGGAGCGCATATCTTCAAGGACCACCCGGTCCTGCGGCCGCTTGGGCCCGGCGAGGCTCGGCCGCACGGTCGCCAGATCGAGCTCGAGAACCGCTGAGTAGGCCGCATCAGGGGTTTCATCGGTGCGCCAAAGACCCTGCTCACGGCAGTAGGCCTCAACCAGAGCCAGGGTCTGTTCGCTGCGGCCGGTCAGGCGCAGGTAGTCAAGGGTAATCTGATCGATGGGGAAGAAGCCGCAGGTCGCGCCGTACTCAGGCGACATGTTGGCGATGGTCGCCCGGTCGGCCAGCGGCAGTTGGGAGAGCCCGGCGCCGAAAAACTCGACGAATTTACCGACCACGCCATGTTGGCGCAGCTGCTGGGTGACGGTCAGCACCAGGTCGGTGGCGGTCACCCCCTCGTT
>CAMYNR010000112.1 GCA_947259715.1 uncultured Desulfuromonadales bacterium | reverse complement strand
ATTCTTCTCTGCTCTTATCTGACTTCCTCTGTGGCTAATGTTTTTAAGCCTTTATCAACCCAGATCTGCCTCATACCATCCGATCGCTTCGGCCAGCCCTTGGGCGATGCTGTGGGTCGCTTGATACCCGATCAGCCTGTTCGCTTTGGAGACATCGGCCTGGGAGTGCAGGACGTCCCCTTTGCGGAAATCACGATGGACCGGTTTAAAAGTTTCCAGGTGCGGGTGGCGCGCAACCAGTTCTGAGCGCAGCAGTTCAAACAACTCCAGCAAGTTGGTCCGTGCATTGACTGCGACATTGTAAACCTGGTTGCCTGCTTCGGGGTGCGCACTGGTCGCGGCGAGGAGATTGGCTTGAACAACATTCTGCACATAACAGAAATCGCGGCTGGTTTCGCCGGTGCCATTGATATAGATGGTGTCCTTGCGCAGCATCGCTGCCACCCATTTGGGGATCACCGCGGCGTAAGCGCCATCCGGATCCTGGCGGGGACCGAAGACATTGAAATAGCGCAGACCGACGGAATCGAGACCGTAGGTGCGGGCGAAGACATCGGCATAAAGTTCGTTGACGTACTTGGTGACGGCATAGGGGGAGAGCGGCTTGCCGATCCGGTCTTCTATTTTGGGCAGGCCGGGGTGATCGCCGTAGGTCGAGCTGCTGGCGGCATAAACAAGGCGCTTGACGCCGTTATCCTTGGCGGCGACCAGCATGTTCAGTTGGCCGGTCACGTTGCTGGCATTGGAGGTGATCGGATCTTCAATGGAACGCGGCACCGAACCCAGTGCCGCTTGATGCAGAACGTAATCGACATCCCTGCAGATGCTCTGGCAGGTCTCCGGATCGCGGATATCCCCCTCGACAAACTGAAATCTGGCCCACTGCTGCGGGGAGACCAGGGTTTGAACTTCATCCAGATTTTTCTGCTTACCGGTCGAAAAGTTGTCCAGGCCGATGACTGTCTGGTCCAGAGCCAGCAGAGCTTCGAGGAGGTTTGAGCCGATAAAGCCGGCACAGCCGGTGACCAGCCAGGTTTTTGGTTCTCCTTGAAGGTTTTTCTTTAGAGCTTGGAATGCTGCTGACATGTGTTTTCTAAACCGACTCAGAGAGCTGAGTTGCGGTTCCCCCAGAATTGTGGTTTTCGCGTTCCCCAGACAGGCTGCAGGTGCTTAAGAAGTGTACAGCAACCTTGCGGCAGTGATCGAAAGAAATGCTAACTCGTTTCAGTTTCCAGCAGGATTCTGACAATCCGCTGCGCTGCCATCCCACTTTTCGGGAATCTTTCCAGGCTTCTTTTTCCCGGCCAGAATCTCGTTCGCAGCGGAGAGAAGCTCTTAGCGCTGTCCCATCCGCAGCTGTCGGTAAGGATCAGCTTGGTGTTCATGTTCAGATGTTGAATAGCTTGCGCTTTATAAACACCAGTAACTTAAGCCAGTGCTTTCAACCTCGGCCTTATTGAGCACCGCTTTGACATCCATGACGGCTCCGAGGCCATTGCCATTGGTGCAAAGGCGCTGCAAGTCCTTCGGGGTGAGATGCTCAAAGTCGCGGTGCGCAACCGCCCAGACGATGGCATCAACCGGCGCCAGGCCATCCAGTCCAACCAACTCAAGCCCATATTCGTATTGCGTTTCTGCAGGATTTGCCAGCGGGTCGTGAACCAGGACCTCAACACCGTAATCCTGCAGTTCTTTGATGATATCAACCACCTTGGTATTACGGACATCCGGGCAATTTTCTTTAAAGGTCAGACCAAGCACCAGGACCCTGGCGCCTTTGACGATTTTGTCGGCGTGGATCAGTTTTTTGACGGTCATCTCGGCGACATGCTTGCCCATGCCGTCGTTGATGCGGCGCCCGGCGAGAATCACCTGCGGGGTGTAGCCGATCTCTTCGGCCTTGTAGGTCAGGTAGTAGGGGTCGACGCCGATGCAGTGGCCACCCACCAGACCCGGTGTGAACCTGAGGAAGTTCCATTTGGTGCCGGCCGCTTCCAGGACATCCATGGTCGGAATGCCCAGCTTGCCGAAAATCAACGCCAGTTCGTTCATCAAGGCGATATTGAGGTCGCGCTGGGTGTTTTCAATGACCTTCGCCGCTTCAGCGACCCTGATGCTGGCGGCACGGTGGACGCCAGCAGTGACGACCATTTCGTACACCCTGGCGACGGTCTCCAGGGTCTCGGCATCCTGGCCGGAAACAACCTTGATGATCTTATCGACGGTATGAACCTTGTCGCCCGGATTGATCCGCTCAGGGGAATAGCCAACCTTGAAATCAACGCCGCAGCGCAGTCCGGATTCCTGCTCCAGGATCGGGATGCAGAGTTCCTCTGTGACCCCCGGATAGACGGTTGACTCAAAGACGACAATGGACCCCTTGGAAAGGTTTTGGCCAATGGTTTTTGAAGCGGATCTGACCGGCGTCAGATCGGGCTTGTTGTGGTCGTCGATGGGCGTCGGGACAGTGACGACAATGAAGGAGGCCTCTTTGAGACGGCTCGGATCGGTGGTGTAGTCTATCTTTGTCGCAGCCAGCTCAGCCGCGGTTAACTCACCGGTGGCGTCATGACCTTCTTTGAGTTGATTGACTTTGTCGGCATGAATGTCAAAACCGATCACCTCGGCGGTATGGCCGAAGGCTGCGGCGAGTGGCAGGCCAACGTAACCGAGGCCGACCAGGGCGATTTTTTTCTTTTTTGAGCTGATGTCCTGAGCGGTGACCAATTTGTCCCTCCGTAATTGTCTGTTAAGCAGCAGGAATAATCAATTTTAGCTTAGGATGAATCGCTGATGTCAGGGTGAATTTTAATCGACTATTAAGCAGCGCAGACTGCCGCAAGTCAAGTGCTAAACCGCCAGCGGAGAATGCTGAAAAGACGCGCTAATTAGTTTCTGTCCGGAAACTGCCCTTTTTCACCAGTTC
>CAMYNR010000111.1 GCA_947259715.1 uncultured Desulfuromonadales bacterium | reverse complement strand
GTTTCAGGAATGATCGGCCGCATGCAGATGATGGAGCAGATCAGCCAACAGCTGGCATCGGTCAAGGTGCATGGCTATAAAAAGGGCACGACAACCTTTTCCGCCGAATTGGCCGAGGCCAACTCCGGTCTGGCAACCAGGGGCACCAACCACACCAGGGTCAGCGCCGAGACCATCGATTTTTCCCCGGGACAGCTTGAGTTCACCGGCGATCCGCTGCATCTGGCGATCGATGGCGACGGTTTTTTCCAGCTACAGCAGGAAGACGGCAGTTTTGCCTACGGTCGAAAAGGGCTGTTTCACCTCAGCCCCGCGGGGGTGCTGCTCGACAGTCACAACCGACCGGTGATGAGCGCTGATGGTGGTTCTCTGGTGCTGCCCTCCCCCGATGTCGACATCAGCAATGATGGTAATATCTGGCACGCTGGCGAGCAGATCGGCCAGGTGGCGGTTTTCCAATTCGACGATAATTCCAAGCTCACTCGTGGCCCGCAAGGCACCTTTTTGCCCTCAGAGGGCCTGCAGCCGAACCTGCAGCCGAATCCACAGCTGGCGCCGCAGACCCTGGAATCCTCCAACGTTGACATGTTGCAGACGATGATGCGGATGACAGCCAACCTACGCGCTTTTGAAGCCAGTCAGAAGGCGCTGCGCATCTACAGTGATATGGGCGAAAAACTTAAGGACCTGGGCAGCGTACAGTAGCCGGGGCGGACGCCGCGATAGCCCGGCAGAGAAGGAGATAGCAGATGATCAGAGCACTTTGGACCGCCTCGAGCGGCATGCAATCGCAACAGACCAATATGGATGTGATCGCCAACAACCTGGCGAACGTCAACAGCTCCGGTTTTAAAAAGAGTCGCGCCGATTTTCAGGATGTCCTCTATCAGACCACCAAGGCGGCCGGTGCCGGGGGTGAGGGTGGCGAGGCTCCGACCGGCGTTCAGGTCGGCCTCGGATCCAGGGTGGCAGCGGTGCAGAAGGTCTTTACCACCGGCGATTTTCAGCAGACCGGCAACGACCTTGATCTGGCCATCGAAGGGTCCGGGTTCTTTCAGGTGACCCTGCCGGATGGTACCGAAGGCTACACCCGCTCCGGAGCATTGAAAAAGGACAGCACCGGGCGGCTGGTCACCTCGGACGGCTATCCGCTGTTCCCGGAGATCGTGGTGCCGGAAAATTCCACCGCCATCAACGTCGGCGCAAGCGGTTCGATTGATGTCCTTCTCGATGGCGAAAGCAGCCCGACCACCATCGGCAACCTGGAGCTGGTCCGCTTCAGTAACCCGGCTGGGCTGAAAAGCCTCGGCCGCAGCCTGTTCGCCGAAACGCCGACCACCGGTGCTCCGATCGTCGGAACTCCCGGAGAGGAAGGTTTTGGCACCCTGTCCCAGGGTTACCTGGAAGGCTCGAACGTCAACATCATGGAAGAGATGGTCAACATGATCGCCGGCCAGCGTGCCTACGAGGTCAACTCCAAAGCGATAACCACCGCTGATGAAATGCTCAAAACCACCAATCAGCTGGTTCGCTAAGTGGTGAATAGCATGAAACTGCTCATAACGCTCATCACCTTGCTGGGGATTCTCCTGCCGGCCACGGTTGTGACCGCCGGAGAGGCTCAGCAGATCAGCGAGGAGCGGATGAGCCAGGTGCTCAGTGCCTATCTGGCTGAAGAATCTGAGCGCCTGCCGCAGGTTGAACTGCGCTTTGCCAAGCTGCATTTGCCAAAACCCTTCGAGGTGCCGGCGGGAGAGATCGAGTTCCAGGTGATCCCGGCCAAACCGGGGGTGATCGGCAGCCGCCGACTGACCCTTTTGACGCGGGTTGATGGTCAGGTGGCCAGCAATCAGTCGATCCGGGTCGATATCGAGGCGCTGGCTGAAATCATCATCGCCGCCGCCAACTTGCGCCGGGGCGAGGTTCTTGATCAGGACGATCTGGTTCTGCAGCGGCAGGATATCTCCACCGTAAAGCAACCGCTGTTCAGTGCCGCTGAGATTTTGGGTAAACGGCTCAAACGTTCGGTCCGGCTTGGTCAGCCGGTGCAGCGCAAACAGATCGATTTTCCGCCGCTGGTCGCTCGCGGCGAGCGCGTCACCATCAAGGTCAGCAGTGGCGGGTTGAACCTGACCGCCAGCGGTGAGGCGCAGCAGGATGGCCGCAAGGACGATACTATCCGCGTTATGAACAGCAATTCCCGCAAAGTCATTCTTGGCCGGGTGGTTGCGCCGGGCCTGGTGACTGTGGAGCTTTAGGAATGAAAAATTTTCTCTGGATGCTGACGATCCTTCTTCTGCTGGCCGGTTGTGCCGGGCCAGCGAGCCAGATTGATCTACGGGAGGTGGAGCCGGTTGTGCCGATTATGCAGGAGCCAGCGCCACCACAGACTGCGGGTTCGCTCTGGAGCGAAAGCCGCGCCGGTTTGTATCGCGATGTGAAGGCGGCCACGGTAGGCGATATTGTCACCGTCGCGATTACCGAGAATGCCAGCGCCAGCAAGGAGGCAAAAACCTCAACCAGCCGCGACAGCTCGATGTCGGCCGGCATTACCAGCCTGCTCGGCTTGGAAAGAAGCGTCGCCACCATGGCCGGACTGGCCGATGCGACCAGCCTGATTGACGCCGAGGCGAGCAACGATTTTGAAGGCAATGGCAAGACCTCGCGTAAAGAGGACCTGGTTGCCACCCTGACCACCCAGGTGGTCGAGGTGATGCCGAACGGCAATCTGCGGATCAAAGGGAATAAGACGATCACTGTCAACAGCGAAACCCAGATCGTCCAGCTCAGCGGCATCGTCCGCCCCTCCGATATCAGCACCGGGAATGTGGTCAATTCACAGCATGTCTTGAACGCCCGGATCGCCTATGTCGGTGCTGGGGTCATCAGTGACAAGCAGCAGCCTGGCTGGCTGGTGCGCGGTCTGGACAAGGTCTGGCCATTTTAGGACCGGTTGTTTGTTCGTAGGGGCGCCGCTTGCTGCGCCCTGATAGTGGACCAGCCATTGGTCAAAAGGGCGCAGCAAG
>CAMYNR010000110.1 GCA_947259715.1 uncultured Desulfuromonadales bacterium | reverse complement strand
GCACCGATGGCGATCAGCACCAAGCCGCCAAAAATTTCCACCCGGGGGCCCCAGGCGCGTCCCAGACGTCGACCGAGCAACATGCCGCAGATGGTCAGGACGCCGGCGACCAGTCCGATGATCAGCGCCGGGGTCCAGATCGTGACCCCGAGGACCGCAAGGCTCAAACCGACGGCCAGGGCGTCGATACTGGTGGCGATGGAGAGCATTACCAGCGACAGTCCCTTGGTCGGGTCCCCCTCCCGCGGAGTGTCTTCATCGCCATGCCAGGCTTCCCAGAGCATCTTGCCGCCGACCAGGCTCAGCAGCGCGAACGCCAGCCAGTGGTCGAAGGACTCGATCTGCTCACGGACACTGATCCCGGCCAGCCAGCCGATGACAGGCATCAGCGCCTGAAACAGGCCGAAATGAAAGCCAAACCGGAACAGGTGCCGACCGGTCAGTTCCGGCAGGCTTAAGCCGGCAGCGAGGGCCACCGCGAAGGCATCCATCGCCAGCGCGAAGGCAATTCCGATCAGGGTCAAAAAATCCATGCAGGCCGCCTGGGTAAGGGTTTAACCAAGAGCCTGCAATTGGATCACGAAGGTCCGCGCAACATTTTCGGGGCGCTTAACCGCAGTTTCTAGGTTTAAACAGGCGAAAGTATATAGCATGAGCGGCTTTTCCGTGACAAGCAAAGTTGCTTTTGGCCCAATTGGCCGCAAGGGATTTCTCTGCGCCACAAGCCTCTTCGGGCTATTTTCTTGAAAGACCTGGCCAGCCTCTCTATATTAAGCCGAAATTTAGCCAAACAGGAGTGTGACGTGTGTTAAAAAGAATTTTTTCTGTGGCGAGCGTCGTTGCAGACCTAACGGTTGCCCAGCAGGCAGGTGAATATTTTGATCAGGGACATAATTGTGCGCAAGCGGTATTGCTGGCCCATGCCGGTCGGGTTGATCCGCCGCTGATGGAAATTGCCAAATCGTTCGGTGCCGGTATTGCTGGCGCCAAGTGCCTCTGTGGCGCGGTCAGCGGCGGGGTGATGGCGCTCAGTCTGGCGGGGGCAGGCAAGAAGAGTCATCTCTTGGTCGAGGCGTTTCGTCAGGAACACCGGACCACCTGTTGTGCCGGTTTATCGAAAGCGTTGGTTTGGAAAAGTAAACAACATCGGCAAAATTGCCGCCGCTTGACGGTCTCGGCAGCAGACATCACCGCGCGTATTTTAAGTGGTGAAAAGTTGGCTTGAAAAGCAAACAAGCGAGGCCGTCAGGGTGACGGCCTCGCCGCAGCTTATTCCTCGATCGTCGCGCTCTCGATAATTACTGCTTCCTTGGGGACATCTTGATGATGGCCTTGATTGCCGGTTGCAACCTTGGCAATCTCATCAACCACCTCCATCCCTTCAGTCACCCGTGCGAACACCGCATAGCCGTAGGCATTCGGACTGGTGCCCTTATGGTTGAGGAAGTCATTATCGGTCAGGTTGATGAAAAACTGATTGGTGGCGCTGTCGACGACCTGGGTACGGGCCATTGCCAGGGTGCCACGCAGGTTTTTCAGGCCGTTGTCGGCTTCATTTTTGATCGGCGCTTCGGTTTTTTTCTGCGCCATGTCGGTGGTAAAGCCGCCGCCCTGGATCATAAAGCCTGGAATCACCCGGTGGAAAATTGTCTGGTCATAGAACCCGCTACGCACGTAGGCAAGGAAGTTGTCAGTACTGATCGGTGCGTTTTCCGCATCCAGTTCAATGGTGATCTGGCCCTTGTTGGTTTGTATGCGGACAGTAGGTGCTGAACTCATGTTGTTCTCCTTTGTTTGTGGCATAAGTCAATTAAATGTCGCTGATAGCAAATGTTATTCAGTGTCGCAAATCAGGCTGCAAACAGTGCCTCGATCTTGCCGATCAGAGAATTCAGGTCTGAGAGAGGCTTAAGAATAATCTGGTCTGGCGATAATCCGAGCGTTATCAACTCACTGGAGAGGCGGTAGTCGATCGAACCGGTATGAATCAAATAGCGCAAATCCGGCTGGAGCTTATGTGCCTTGGGGATCATTGCGTCACCGGTGATGCCGGGCAGCCGCAGATCAATAATTAACAGGTCATAGGGTATTTCATTCAGGCGGATAAGGGCTTCTTCGGCGCTGGCAGAAACGTCCACCTGCATGCCGAAATCGCGCAAAAACTCAGCCAAGCTCTCCCTGATCGAGGATTCATCATCAACGACCAAAACACGTCTATGCGTCATAGCGGGTGGCTCCAGTAGACAAAACAACCAAAATTAAAATTTTAACGGGTTTTTGCTGATTATGACAGGAAAAAATTGTTGGGGCAGGCTGCCCGGCAAGGCAAATCAGCGGCGTGGCGCACAAAACCACGACCACCAGTCCCAGCGCCAGTTTTTTTACGCCGGCCGTCAGGTGGTTGAGTTCTTTCTTAAGATCTTCTCCGGATTTAAGGGCGGAGCCATAAAAGCATCGCACCACGTATACCGTTTTAATAAATGGATCCAGACACAGATAGGTCATTCCCAGCATAGCGATCCAAAACGTTGTATTGAGAATCATCCGCATGCCGCTCAAGGTAAATATAGAATCAATGCCAAACAGCGATTTTGCCATCTGGGGAATGATATAGGCCGTAATGGAAAGGTTTAGAAAAATCACGCCGCCGAATATCCAGAATATCGCGATTAACAAGTGGTTCTGACGGGGCCAAAGTCTCGACTGCCGCCAGGCCCATTTACAGGTGGACTTGACGGTCTGGGTGTCCTCTGCTCCATGAACTGCGGCATTCTGATAAAACGCGTAGCAAAACCCATAAGGAATCAGCATCACACCGGCGATGGGTAAGACGATGAACCGAGTCGATTGAATCAGGGATTGAGTGGCCGCAACTGAGGCTATTCGGCCTAAAGACCACTTGTACTGCCGTTCACCGGCTATCTGAGCCCTCAGCCGCTGCGCGAAGACGGTCTGCCAGAATTTCATCCAGGCATATAAAAAAGCAAGGCTCAGAGCAGCCATGGCGCTGTGATCTCCGGCGTTTGCG
>CAMYNR010000109.1 GCA_947259715.1 uncultured Desulfuromonadales bacterium | reverse complement strand
GTCGCAATTGGCTGACCTCGCGAGACGCAATGTCGAGATTAACGGATAGCAGAGACAGGTGAGAAATCTTCAGGACGACCTGCGGCAGATTAACCAACTTATGCCGGATGCCAGCGTTGACCTGGTTGTCAGTAATCCTCCCTACCGCAAGCCGGAGAATGGCCGCATCGCCCCGAACAATGAGCGGGCAGCGGCGCGGCATGAGCTGGCTGGGGAGCTGGAAAATTTTGTCGCGGCTGCCGCCTGGTTGTTGAAGAACGGTGGCCGGTTTGCCCTGATCTATCTGGCGGAACGTTTACCGGAACTGCTCGGCATGCTTGGCGAGTACGGCATAGAGCCGAAACGGTTGCGGATGATTTACCCACGCCAGACTGAGCCGGCCAAAATGGTGCTGGTCGAAGGGCGCAAAGGCGGTCGCCCGGGACTGGCGGTTGAACCACCACTGATTGTCTATCGTGGCGCTGGGCGGGATTATACCCAGGAAGTGCTACGGATGTACGGTGAAGAGGGGCGTTAGCTGCTGCGCCCTTTGTCGAGTTGGGTCTGCAGGGTGAAAACGCGGCGCATTTCTGCTTTCAGTTCCGGATCGGTCACATCTTGCAATTTGTCTTCGATCGCCTGTTGCTCCTCAGGGGAAAGTTCGATTTTCTTCCAGGCCGGCGGGCCGGGCTCCTCCTTTTTTTTCACTTGGCTGGCTTCCCGTCCCGGCTGCCCTTTACGCAGATAGATATCGGTTATTCCGGCGTTGGGGATCTGGGCGTTGAGTTTTTCCAGAATTTTCGGCTTGAGCATCTGCAGCTGCTGCATCCAGACCGGGTGATCCACCTGCACCTCGAGCACACCCTGGCGCAGTCGTAGCGGCCGTGCTCGCCGGGCGATCTGTTCGCCGACCAGCTGATCCCAGATCAGCCAGGCCTGATAGCGGGAGAGCTTCTCGCCCAGCCCCTGATCGCTGAGCATCTCCTTAAGCAGGCTGCCGACCTTCTGGGCCTTTTTCATCGGCGGGCGCTTGCTGCGACTCATCCCAGCCGACTCCTTCTCAGCCGGCCACCGAGGATCTGGCCGCCGACCGCACAGGCCAGGGTCACGGGGATCAGCGACCAGCCAAAACCGAACATGCTGCGCAGGGCGATGATGAAGGGGATCGACAGGTGGATAAGCAGAAACCAGCGCAACGAAAATTTGCGGCTGGTTTCACGCAGGTAGCCCAGCGGCAGGTTGACGCCAAAGGCGAAAATAATAAGCGCCGCCAGGGGAAGAAGCTGTTCGGAGTGCACGTAGGTGGTCCCTTCAGGTGGGTCAGGAGAAATTCTTAACCTTGGCTATTTACTTTACTCTTCTGGGGGGAGGGGTGTCAAATCCTGTCGATTGAGATGCCTCCTGTGCAGTAGCAAATTATGTTGCTTAAACTTTTCATCTAAGTATAATAACGCTGTTTGAAAATTTAATGTTCTGGATTGTAAGGCTTTGTCCTTGCAAGGAAAGAAAACAAATAGGAGGGGGGCTACCCAGTTATGCCTCGGACAGCGAGTAGGAAATCATTCCGACCCGCTAGGCACCCTCAAAAGACCCTTGCCAGGGGTCTGAACAGCTAAGGCTGTTTACTCTCCTAAAGTATTTTTCGCAACAAAATCCCCATTCTAATCGCCATTGCAGGTTGGTTTGAAACGGCTGCTGCTTGCGCTTGTTTTTGAATCCAACACGATTAAATACATTCAACGCCTGTCCTTTTTGAGGGGGCTTGCTGCTTAGGTCTGCACTTTCTTAATTTGATTATTGAAAGGAGGTTTTTTGCAGGAAAAGAGGTGCAGAAAATGAACTGTCTATCGGGCCGGCCAGGTTTTGCCTTGTTGGGTACCTGTCTGGCAAAAGAGAACCCAGATTACAAATGAACCTATTTGGTAAGGAGTAAAAATGAAGGGAAGATTAATCGGTTTTCTGTGTTTCTGTCTGCTGCTTTTGGGAGCGGCTACCGCTGTCCATGCAGAGGATGAATTTCACCTCCTCTATGAGAAGAGAATTCTCGTTGAAGACGGCCAAACCGTCTCTGGGGTGTTGCTGGTGCAGCTGATCAACAACAGCGGCGCTGATGTTCGTGATGTTGTCGCCTGGATTCCCGAAGCCAATAATGTCACCTATGACCATCGGTCTCTGATGTTCGGTGATCTTGCCGTGGCCCAGCCGCAGGGGGTCCTTGACGAATGGACTCTGCCGGTGGAAGTGACCGATACGGAGTTGCCTGAGGGGCCTGTGACCTGGCGCATCGAGTACACCAACATCATCGGTGACCGCGTAGAAACCGACGTTGTCGGTGACCCGGTGCTGTAGCCAGAACATTATGGACAGTTTTACTATGTTGATTTTCAAAGCCAGGAGTGATTCAGAATGAATAAATTGAAGTTTGCTCAATGGATCCTTGCGCTACTTGTGTTGCTGGTTTTCGCTGGCGCATCAGGAGCAGCCGAAGTGGTCCTTCATCCCGGTTATATTACTGGAACGGTTTCAAACAATACCGAGGGTTATACCGCCCGAAACATTTCCCTGAGCTCTTCTGGTGGCGGCTTTTCGGCCACCAAATCAGTTTCTGGAGCCGACTACTCTCTGACCGTTCAGGCCGGAGAATGGGAGCATACGGTGAACGCCTCGGCAACCATCAGCCCGAGCGGTGCTTCATATCCCTACACCAACGTCACTTTCAGTCCCCGCACCATTGCGGTGGATGAGGGTGTCACGGTTGAAAATAACTATGCCGCAACCGGGAACGTGCGTTTTAACGTCCAGATCACTGGTGATTCCTACAGTAATTGGCGTGGCTACGGATATGCCACCAAGAGTGCTTCGACTGAATATGAGAAGACCCAGTCGAACAGTTACACCGGCTACAAGTACTCGGACGCTTCCTGGGACATGCAGGTTGTGCCCAATAGTCAAATCAGGCTGTATGCCTATGTCTATGTCCGCAGTACCTATGGCTCGGTTACCT
The DNA here is from genome assembly GCA_947259715.1 of uncultured Desulfuromonadales bacterium. Lineage (GTDB taxonomy): Bacteria > Desulfobacterota > Desulfuromonadia > Desulfuromonadales > Geopsychrobacteraceae > Malonomonas. The sequence continues at coordinate 11,183 of CAMYNR010000109.1, read as the reverse complement.
ATCGGTTTTTCTACGACGCAGATGATCTGCTCTATAAGGATATCACCAATGGTGAAACGGTGGTGCTGAACCTTAACATCAACCATGTCGCCCCGCCGCAGCCACCGCCGCAGCCGCCGACGGTTTACGATACCGGCACTGTTGAAAGCAATATCTTTCTTGACCTCAATATCGATGGGACCAGCTACGAGGACCGATTCAACTATCACTACGCTCCTTATCTTTCCTCAGTGGCCGCCAACCCGGGCTTTGTATCAAGAACCCTGCGGACCAGAAATTACAGCATACGCCCACGAACTTATTTTAAGGACAATTTCAACTCCTCTTATTTTCTGTACTGGCCCTACCAGGACGGCGACTCCCAGAACAGCTTGGTGACGGTGCTCAAGGACCAGACTACCGTCAAGGATTTTAATCAGGTGGCTGGCCGAGTGGCCGGACAGGTTAAATTTACCGGAACCCTGCCAAACGATAAAATCAACTATTTCACTCTTACCTATATTGGAGTCAGCCAGATTTACAATTCCGAAACCAACAGCTGGGAGCGGCAACCGACCTATGGTGGCCAGTCATACCGGTCTTTCCATTCCGTTAATTACCCCGATGGCGCGTTCGATTATTTCCTGACCCCGGGCCCTTGGAACTCGAGCGGTATCAGCGTGCGCTCCTACGGTTCTGACAAGGGGTATTATTCCAATTCTGAATTCAGTATCACCGATTACAATTACCATTACGACGGAAACCACTACAATTTTGGCTCGCCGACATATGTTGTGGCTGGCGCAACGACCAATGTCGAGAGGGAGTACTGCACCGGGACTGCCGTGGTCAGGTTCAGGGTGAATGGCGGCGGACTGCTGAGTTATCCGTACATGAGAGGTTACGGCAGGAGTTTCCGAACGGACGGAAAACAGGAAATGTACGTCACGAACCGGGGCTCTTCCAATGCCAACATGATTGAGGCGCCTGAAGTTGAGATCCATGGGCCGGGTATGGACTACTATATGCACGAGATCAGGGTCTATGCCGAAGATGGCAGCCGGATCACTTTTACTCCAATGCCGCTGACTCTGGAATGTGGGGTCAAGAAGATCTTCGATATCAGCGCCCCGGTCCTGTCGGTGACCAGCCCGACCCCTTACCTGATCACCAACGCAGCTTCGCTGACTGTCTCGGGCACCGCAAGCGATGCGGATATTACCGCGATCACCGTCAATGGCGGTGCAGCCGCCTATGCGTCCAGCAACAACCAGGACGATCCCAACGAAGTTGCTTTTGACTATGAGCTGTCCTTGGCCGAAGGGGAAAACCTCATTACCACCTCAGCAACCGACGGCAACGGCAACGAGGCTGCGGATGAGCGGATCGTCTACGTCGACCGCTGGGTGCCGACCGTTTCCTTTGTCACCCCGACTGACGGTCAGTTCTTCCTGCCCGGTTCCGAGGTTCCGGTTTCTTTAAGCTCCACTGACCGTGGCTACGGTTTCAGCCTCAAGGTCTATCTTGACGGTGTTCTGCTTTACGAAACCGACCATGATCCGGCAGATGATCAGGGCTGGGAAGAGGTGCTCTACTCCGGCAATGTTACTGCCACCGCTGATGATCAGGTGCTGAGCGCTGTGGCGACCGACAAGGCGGGGAACAGCACGACCACCACTCTGACCATTCGTGGCAATTCACCGCCGGTGTGTGATCCGATCGGACCTTTCTCGGTGAACGAAGGGGGCGAAGTGGTATTGAGCGCGACAGCCACCGATGCCGAAGGCAGCGTACTCAGCTATGCCTGGGACCTCGACAATGACGGGACCTTCGAGACCACAGGGCAGAGCATCACTGTCTCGGTGGCCGATCTTGACGGCCCCGGTACTTTGCCAGTCGCTGTGCAGGTGACCGACAACGGTGGACTGAGTGACACCGGCAGTTCTGCGGTGACGGTTGTGAATGTCGCACCGACGGCTGACTTTGCTAATACTAGTGGGAACATTAATGAAGGCAGCGCGGCAACGGTCGCTTTCAGTAATCAGTTCGATCCTTCTGTTGCTGATGTGACCTTCGGGCTTACCTACGCCTATGACTGTAACAGCGACGGAACTTTCGAGTTGGTTGACTCGGCGCAGGCATTCTATGCCTGTCAGTATGACGATAATGGTAGCTACCTGGTGACCGGTATGATCGCCGACAAGGATGGCGGCGTCAGTCAGTATCAGGTTTCGGTTGAGGTGGCAAATGTCGCGCCGACCGCCGATCTGAGCAACACTGCCGGTGGCATTTTTGAAGGCTCCTCGGTGCAGATTGCTTTCGGTAGTCAGGCAGATGCCAGCTCTGCCGATGTGGCGGCTGGCTTCACCTATGCCTACGACTGCAATAGTGACGGGGATTTCGATCTGGTCGACTCCACCGATACTAACTATGTCTGCCAGTATCCCGATAACGGTGCCTTCACTGCGACCGGCATCATTACTGACAAGGATGGTGGCGCAAGTAGTTTCACCGCTGCCGTTGCTGTCGCAAATGTAGACCCAGCTGTCGGTGAGATCAATGCCTCCCTCGATCCCTTTGAGGTGGGCGCCGTATTCAGCGGCAGTGCTGATTTCACCGATCCTGGCGTGTTTGACACCCACACCGCAACCTGGAATTGGGGTGATGGCACCAGCTCTGCAGGCGTTGTCAACGAGCAGAGCGGATCTGGTTCAGTTACTGGCAGTCACGCCTATGCAACCGCAGGGGTCTACACGGTGACCCTCACCGTGACCGACAAAGACGGCGGCTCCGGCAACTCGGAGTTCAGTTATGCCGTTATCTACGATCCGGGTTCAGGCTTTGTCACTGGTGGCGGTTGGATCGATTCACCGGCCGGAGCCTATGTGGCTGATCCCGGCTTGACTGGCAAAGCGAATTTCGGTTTTGTTTCGAAGTACAAAAAAGGTGCCTCGGTGCCGACGGGACAGACTGAATTCAACTACCGGGTCGCCGATTTCAATTTCCACAGCACCAGCTACGAATGGCTGGTTGTTGCTGGCTCCAAGGCTAAGTACAAAGGCTTTGGTACCGTCAACGGTGAAGGCGAGTACCGCTTTATGTTGAGTGCCATCGACGGCAAGGATGTCGGTGATACAGACAGGTTCTGGATGAAGATATGGGACAAGGGCACCGGGGCTGTGGTGTACGATAACCACAGTGGTGCTGCGAATGATGCCGATGCCGATCAGGAGATCGGTGGTGGCAATATCGTTGTTCACAAGAAATAGCAACATTGCTTAGGGGCCCGGCAGTTTCTGCCGGGCCCAGTACGCGTACAGAATCCCGGAGGCTCTTTTATTGCGCTTCCGGGATTCTGTGTTTCCGGCATGTTCACCAAGGAGGCGGCTGGCTTTCGATATTGAATAAGTGTCAAATTGCTGTCGAGTGGTTAATAGTCTCTTGCATGTCTCAGGCAAACATGGCATGATGCCCGGCCGGACTCAGCCAGGTAGAGAAAAAGGAGAGTTGGCGTGGTTAATGATGGCGATTGCGTAGCCATTTTTCACTCAATTCATCGAGTGATGAAGGCGGAGAAAGTTCTCAAGGCAGAAAAACAGCAGATCCTGCTGATCCCCGTGCCGCGCCAGTTGACCTCCGATTGTGGCCTGGCCATCCGCTTTTCAGAAGCGACCCGCGCCGAGGTCGAAGCGGTGCTCGCGGCGGCCGATCTGAATCCAACGGAGATCTGGCTGAAGCAGACTGGGGAGTTTCGGCAGTTGTAGCCGAAGGTCCTGTTTTTTAGGGGGATTTGGCTTGACTTTGGGTCTTGGCCTTTTTTATATTTACTCTTTCGTGAATTTTGCGGCGCTATAGAGATGTTTGATACACTTTCTGACAAACTGGATTCGGTCTTCAAGAAGTTACGCGGCCACGGCCGTTTGACCGAGCAGCATATCAAGGACACCATGCGGGAGATCCGCCTGGTGCTGCTTGAGGCTGATGTGAACTTCCGCGTGGTGAAGGATTTCATCGCCCGGGTCGGTGAGCGAGCAGTCGGCCAGGAAGTATTGAAAAGTTTGACCCCGGCTCAGCAGGTGATCAAGGTGGTTCGTGAGGAACTGGCCAGCCTGATGGGAGAGGGGGAGGATAATCAGCTCGATCTGGCGGCCAAACCGCCGGTGGGCGTGATGCTCTGCGGTTTGCAGGGGGCAGGTAAAACCACCTCCTGCGGCAAGCTGGCACTTAAGTTGCGCCGCGAAAAGCGCAATCCACTATTGGTGCCGGCCGACGTTTACCGCCCGGCGGCCATCGAGCAGCTGAAGACCCTCGGTCGCCAGATCGACATCGAAGTCTACGACAGTCAGCCGGGGATGGATCCCGTCGATATCTGCAGCAAGGCTCGCCAGTATGCCGAGCTGAACGGTTTCGACACGCTGATTCTGGATACCGCCGGTCGCCTGCACATCGACAACGAGTTGATGGGCGAACTGAAAAAGATTGCGGCCAATGTGGCTCCGCAGGAAATTCTGTTTGTCGCCGATGCGATGACCGGTCAGGATGCGGTGACCGTTGCAGCCAGTTTCGATGAGCAGCTGCCGCTGACCGGTGTCATACTCACCAAGCTCGATGGTGACGCCCGGGGTGGTGCGGCGCTGTCGATCCGGGCAGTCACCGGTAAACCGATCAAGCTGGTCGGTATGGGGGAGAAGCTCGACGCGCTTGAGCAGTTTCATCCCGATCGGATGGCCCAGCGCATCCTCGGCATGGGTGATGTCCTCAGCCTGATCGAGAAAGCCCAGAGCGCGGTCGAAGCGGATGATGCCGCAGCGATGGAAGCCCAGCTGCGCAAGGATGGTTTCACTTTAGAAACCTTCCTCGAGCAGATGCAGATGATCAAGAAGATGGGTTCGCTCGATTCGATGCTGAAGATGATTCCCGGTGCCGGGAAGGCTCTCAAGCAAGCCAAGGGGATGCAGGTCCCCGAGGACGAGATGAAGAAAATCGAGGCGATTATTCGCTCGATGACCAAAAAAGAGCGACTCAATCATAAAATTCTCAACGGTTCCCGCCGCATGCGGATTGCCAAAGGTAGCGGCACCCGGGTACAGGATGTGAATCAGTTGCTGAAGCGTTTCACCGAAGCGCAGAAGATGATGAAAAAGATGCAGAAAATGGGTCCTAAGGGGCTCAAGGGGATGCTTGGCCGGGGTGGTCAGCTTCCTTTTTAATCCGTAGGATAGAGAAAGAACAGATTTCTGCTATCCTCAACACATACAACACAAAAAGTAAGTACCAGGAGGAAACACAGCATGTCAGTAAAAATCAGGCTCGCCCGCGGTGGCCAAAAAAAGAAGCCCTTCTACCAGGTTGTAGTGGCTGATGAGCGCTTTCCACGGGATGGCCGGTTTATTGAAGCCCTGGGGCAGTACGATCCGCGCCAGGATCAACCTCTGCTGAATCTGAAGGAAGAGCGGGCCCTTGAATGGCTCAACAAGGGTGCTCAGCCGACCGATACGGTTCGCCGGTTGCTGCGTGGTGCCGGTGTCTGGGCCAAGTTCAAGACTAAGGCGACTGCTTAAAGCCTGAAGCTGACTGGTCCGAATCCGGGGCAACGTCCCCGACTACCCGGAGGATGACCCATGAAAGACCTGATCGAGTACATCGCCAAGTCCCTGGTCGAAAAACCTGACGAGATCGTCATCTCCGAAGAAGAGGCCGAGGATGGAACCGTTCTTGTGAAACTTGCTGCGGCCCAGGAAGATATGGGCCGGATCATCGGCAAACAGGGGCGCAACGCCAAAGCGATGCGGACGCTGCTCAATGCCAAGGCAACGCGGGAAAATCGCCGGGCATCGCTGCAGATCATGGAGTAATCCGGTGGCTTGACCGGTCAGCTGTGAGATAAATTGATGGATGATCGGTCTGAGTCTCTTCTGGAGATTGGTAAAATCGTCGGAACCCACGGCTTACGTGGCGACTTGAAGGTTCGACCAACTTCTGGAGAGCCCGAACTGCTGCTGGAAGCCGAACAGGTTTTCTTGCGCCTGCCCACAGGCAGTGAGATCTCGGCAACCCCTTGCCGACAGACTCTGCACAAAGGGCAGGTGTTGTTGCGTCTGCAGGGATTCGAGTCGATCGATCTGGCCGAGCCGCTGGTTGGCGGCGGCATTATGCTGCCGCAAAGCCTTCTGCCGGAGCTTGGCGAAGATGAGTTTTACTGGCATCAGCTAAAAGGCCTCAAGGTGGTTGATCTTCGTCTGGGTGAACTTGGTCGGATAAGCAGCATGTTTGCTACCGCCGCCCACGACACCTATGTGGTCAAGGGCGCCTTTGGCGAGGTCATGATTCCGGCTGTAGAGCAATTTATCCAGCAGGTAGATCTCGATCAGCGGGTCATGACGGTTGATCTGCCCGATGGTCTGGTGACTGAGCAAGAATGACTTTTGATGTCCTGACGCTTTTTCCCGGAATGTTTGCATCGCCTTTCCAGGAAAGCATTCTCGGTCGTGCCGCCAAGCAGGATTTGTTGCAGGTGCGCCTGCACAACCTGCGTGACTGGGCGGAAGGTAAGCACCTGACCACCGATGATACGCCTTACGGCGGTGGCGACGGGATGGTGATGAAACCGGAGCCGATCGCCCGGGCGGTCGCTGATTTAAAGCAGCAGTCGCCGCAGGCCAAGGTGCTGTTGATGACCCCGCAAGGGCAGCCCTTCAGGCAAAGGGACGCCGAGGAGCTGGCCCAGGAAGAAGGGTTGATTTTCCTTTGCGGGCGCTACGAAGGTTTTGATGAGCGGGTAAGGCAGTCGTTGGTCGATGCGGAATATTCCCTCGGCGATTTCGTTTTAACCGGCGGGGAATTGCCGGCCATGGTCATGATCGACGCGATCAGCAGATATCTGCCTGGCGTTCTGGGTTGCAGCGGCAGCGCCGAGAGCGATTCGTTTTCCGATGGCCTGCTGGAGTACCCGCAGTACACCCGGCCGGCGGTCTTCAACGGCATGGCCGTACCGGAGGTGCTGCTCTCCGGGGATCATGGCCGGATTGCTCGCTGGCGACGGGAGCAGCAACTGCTGAGAACTTGGAAGCGTAGACCCGATCTGTTGGATCGGGCGCAATTAAGTGACGAAGACCATAAGGTCCTTTCCCGGTTAAAGGCCGAAGAGGACAATTGAAGGCATTCACCGCAGGTCAACCTGCATGGATTAATAAAAAGAACAACCGTCTGAAGCAAAACGGATAGATACATCGAGGAGGATGAAGCATGAACATCATCGATCATTTGGAAATGGAACAACTTAAAAAGGATATTCCGGTCTTCAGAGCCGGCGATACTCTTAAAGTTCACGTTAAAATCACTGAAGGCGATAAGCAGCGGATCCAGATTTACCAGGGGATCTGCATCAAGCGCCTCAACCGCGGCCTTGGCTCATCGTACACCGTGCGTAAGATCTCCGGCGGCGTTGGTGTTGAGCGGATTTTTCCGCTGCATTCACCCAGCGTTGACAAAATTGAAGTCATCCGCATGGGCAAGGTTCGCCGCGCCAAGCTTTACTACCTGCGCAAGCTGCGTGGTAAAGCAGCACGGATTCCTGAAAAGCGTATGGTCTGATCAGGTTGAATTAGGTAAGATAAGCCCCCGAGAGTGTTCGGGGGCTTTTTTTTTCTCCAATTTTTAATAATCTAAGCAAGATTTTATTAACGCAGAGACGGAGAGGTCGCAGAGTCCGCAGAGAAAACCGAATCTCTGCGCCTCTGCGTTAAATAAGGGGTTCTTGTTTTTTGGTTATGGCTTCGAATTTTTTTCAATTGGCACAGGTAAAAAATGAGCACACTGGATTTGTTTTCCGAGACTGAGGTTTCGAACCTCTATTTTGAGGAACTTGCGCGTCAGCGCGGCGCGCGTTTTGTCGCCGGTATTGACGAGGCGGGTCGTGGGCCGCTGGCCGGGCCGGTGGTGGCTGGCGCGGTGATTCTGCCGGTCGATTTCAGTCTGCCCGGGTTGACCGATTCCAAACAGCTCAGCGAAGCCAAGCGGGAGAATTTTTATCCCCTGATCCAACAGCAGACGCTTGCCGTTGGTATCGGTGTGGCGACGGTGGCAGAAATTGATCGGCTGAATATCCTTCAGGCGACCCTGCTGGCGATGCAGCGGGCCATCAGCCGCCTGGCTATCGAGCCGGACCATCTGCTGATCGATGGGATCACCCCGCTGCCTGTTGTTACTTCTCAACAAACCTTGAAAAAAGGTGACAGCCGCTCCCTTTCTGTGGCCGCTGCCTCGGTGGTGGCCAAGGTGGTTCGGGATCGGATCATGCGCAGCCTCGATTGCCAGCACCCTGCCTATGGTTTTGCCAAACATAAAGGCTATGGCACTGCCCAGCATCGTCAGGTAATCGCCAGGCAGGGACCCAGTCGCCATCACCGGCAGACCTTTGCCGGAGTCAGAGAACACGTGGAGTGCTAGATGAGCAAGCAGCGACAGGCTCTGGGGGCCTGGGGGGAGGAACAGGCGGTGGCCTATTTGCACAAGCGCGGAGTCAAGATCCTGGCGCGCAATTACCGTTGCCCGGCGGGGGAGATTGATATTATCGCCCGCCAGAAAAAACTTCTACTGTTTATCGAAGTCAAAACGCGCCGGACCACCCGCTTCGGTACTCCTCAGGAGGCAGTCGGTTTGCGCAAGCAGCAGCAGATTATCCGGACCGCCCATTGGTATCTGGCGCGCGAGAAAGCGCCCGATCTGCAGCCCCGGTTTGATGTCCTGGCCATTCTGTGCCAGAGTGACGGCTCTGCCGATATCACCTATTTGCCTGATGCCTTCGGTCTGGCAAACTGAAATTTATTTGCAATAACAGGAGCGAACTATCATGGCGAAAAAGCAACAAGCAGCCGGGATTCAGCTGTCAGGTTACGGAATGTTGCGGCTGGGGGTGGCGACTCCTGAGCTGCGGCTGGCTGATATCGATTTCAATCTGGAGCAGATCTGTCTGCTGGCCAGCCAGGCGAAGAGCCAACAATGCCGGCTGCTGCTTTTTCCCGAGCTATCTGTCACCGGTTATTGCTGCGGCGACCTGTTTTTTCAGCAGTACCTGCAGGCCCAGGTTGCTAAGGCTCTGCTGCAGTTGGCTCAGTTTACCGCGGAACAACAGATCGCCCTGGTGGTTGGCGCGCCTTTGTCTGTCTCGGGGAGGCTGTTTAACTGCGCTGTGTTTCTGGCTGACGGTGAAATCTGTGGCGTTGTGCCGAAGACCTTTTTGCCGAACACTGGTGAGTTCTATGAGCAGCGCTGGTTCTGTTCTGCGGTCGATCGAAGCAGTAATTATTTATTGATCGGTGACCTGCAGGTCCCCTTTGGCGATGATCTGCTGTTTCGTGCCGAGGGAAACCCTGATTGCCTGATCGGTATCGAAATCTGTGAAGACGCCTGGGCGGTCGCGCCGCCATCGGGTTCGCAGGCGCTGGTCGGTGCGACTTTGCTGCTCAATCTTTCGGCCAGCCCGGAGATTCTTGGCAAACAGGCCTATCGACGGGCCCTGGTCGCCTCACAGTCGGCCCGCTGCCTGGCGGCCTACGCCTACGCGTCAGCCGGTCCCAACGAGTCGAGCACCGATCTGGTGTTCTCCGGCCATTCCCTCATTGCTGAGAATGGTCAGATCCTCGCCGAAACGCAGCGTTTTCAGTTCGATAATCAGTTCGCGCTGGCCGACGTCGATCTGCAGCGCCTGGAAGGGGAACGGCAGCGGAACAGCAGTTTTACTGCCGGCCACCCGGAACATAATTTCCGGATCCTCGGGTTTAAGTTGCCGGAGCAGAAGGTCGCCGGTTTGTTGCGGCCGGTGCCACGGACACCTTTTGTTCCGTCCAAGGATGAGGAGCGCGACGAGCGTTGCGAGGAGATTTTTCATCTCCAGACCAGCGCTCTGGCCAAGCGTTTGTTGCATACCGGCAGTCAGCAGGTGGTGATCGGTTTGTCTGGCGGGCTCGACTCAACCCTGGCGTTACTGGTGACGGCCAAGGCTTTCGATCTGCTCGGCCTCGACCGGGAAGGGATTGTGGCGATCACCATGCCCGGTTTCGGCACCACCGCCAGGACCAGGGGGAATGCAGAAAGCCTCGCTGAATTACTTGGCACCGAGCTGCGGGTGATATCGATCGAAGCGGCAGTCCAGCAGCACTTTGAGGATATTGATCATGATGAGACGATCCATGATGTTACTTATGAAAACAGTCAGGCCAGGGAGCGCACCCAGATCCTGATGGACGTCGCCAATCAGGTCGGCGGCCTGGTGATCGGTACCGGCGATCTGTCGGAGCTGGCCCTTGGCTGGTGCACCTATAATGGCGATCACATGTCGATGTATGCGGTCAATTCCGGAGTGCCGAAAACCCTGGTGCGCTACCTGGTCGACTGGTGCGCCAAGGTTGAGTTTGAAGGAAAGACGTCGCGGATCCTCGAAGATATCTGTGCCACGCCGGTTTCCCCAGAGCTGCTGCCCCCCGATGCAGAGGGCAATATCGGCCAGTTCACCGAGCAGGTTGTCGGCCCCTACGAGCTGCATGATTTTTTTCTTTTCCAGGTGGTCAGGATGCATTTTGCGCCGAAGAAGGTGCTGCTTCTTGCCGAGCAGGCCTTTGGCCAGGATTTCAGCCGGGAGGAGCTCCTCAAGTGGCTGAAACAGTTCTATCGCCGTTTTTTCTCCCAGCAGTTCAAGCGTTCCTGTCTGCCGGACGGACCGAAAATCGGTACGGTCGCCCTCTCGCCGCGGGGGGATTGGCGCATGCCGAGCGATGCCTGCGTCACCCTCTGGCTGAATCAGCTTGAAGGTCTCTAGATGGCTGGCACCCTTTACGTAGTTGCGACACCGATCGGCAACCTCGAGGATATGACCTATCGGGCGGTCCGGGTCCTGCAGGAGGTCGCCCTGATTGCCGCTGAAGATACCCGCCACAGTCGTAAACTACTCGATCATTACGCGATAAAAACGACCCTGATTTCCTACCATGAACACAATGAAGAGCAGCGCGCCGAGCAGCTGCTCGAGCGTTTGCAGGCGGGGGATAGCCTGGCGCTGATCTCTGACGCCGGCACCCCATGCATCGCCGATCCCGGCTATCGGCTGATCTCCCGCTGCCGGCAGGCGGGCGTAACGGTGGTCGCGGTGCCCGGGCCCTCGGCCTTGATTGCTGCCTTGTCGATTGCCGGGCTGCCGACCGATGGAT
>CAMYNR010000108.1 GCA_947259715.1 uncultured Desulfuromonadales bacterium | reverse complement strand
CTGTTTGTCGACGAGATCGTCGGCCAGCAGCAGACGGTGATCAAAGGTCTGTCCGATTTTATCGGCACCGTCTCCGGTGTCTCCGGCTGCACTATCCTCGGCGATGGCGGCGTCAGCCTGATCCTCGATGTCGGCAGCCTGGTCGAATCGGCAGAAAACAAAGAGTTAGCCATAGAAGAGAAGCGAACCGCTGTGAAGGAGGAAGTCCATGGCTGAAGATATGCTCGCTATCGAAAACGAAGATACCCAGAAAGACAAGTATCTGACCTTCCATCTGGCCGGTGAGGATTACGGCATCGAAATCCGTTTTGTGATTGAGATCATCGGTATCCAGAAGATCACCGAAGTTCCCGACATGCCTGCCTTTATCCGTGGCGTCATCAACCTGCGCGGCAAGGTGGTTCCGGTCATGGATGTGCGCGCCCGCTTTATGCTGCCGGACCGCGACTATGACGACCGCACCTGCATCATCGTCGTCAACATCGAAGACACCGAGGTCGGACTGGTGGTCGACGAGGTCAGTGAAGTGGCTGACATTGCTGAGAAAAATGTTGAGCCGCCACCGCGCACCGGCAAGAACGCCGGCGGTCAATATATTCAGGGCATGGGCAAAATAAACAAGGATGTGAAAATCCTGCTCGATGTCCACAAGCTGCTCTACAGCGAAGAGATTCAGGCCCTGCTCAACAAGCAGGAAGAATAACCGGATTAGTGAATTTTTTCCTGCTGCAGCGTCTTGTTGGTTGCCAGGATGGAGAAAAACCGATGAACCTAAAAAAGCTCTTCATGCTCAACCTGACCAAAAAGCTGGTCCTGATGGCCCTCGCCATCACGCTGATTTTCTGTTTTTCCCTGGTCGGGCTTTATCAGGGGGTGCACAGCAGCAGCTTTAAGGATCGCCAGCTCAAGGTTCAGCATCAGACCGAAACCGCCTACCAGGTTCTGGAGTATTTCGCCGGGCTGGAAAAATCGGGACAGCTCAGTCGTCAGCAGGCGCAACAGCAGGCGATGGCGGCGATCAAGCAACTGCGCTACGGCCAAAGCGGCTACTTCTGGATCAACGACATGCAGCCGGCGATGGTCATGCACCCGATCAAACCGGCCCTGGATGGCCAGGACCTCTCCAAAACCGTCGACTCGAACGGCCAAAAGCTGTTCGTCGAGTTCGTCGAGGTCTGCCGCAAACAGGGCGGCGGCTTCGTCACCTACCTCTGGCCCAAGCCGGGTTCTGCTGAGCCGGTGGAGAAGATCTCCTACGTCAAACATCTGGCCGGCTGGAACTGGATCATCGGCTCAGGCCTCTACGTCGATGACGTCGAAGCGGCCCTCGGCAGCATCCGCATGACCAACCTGAGCGTTCTGCTGGCGGTCATCCTGGTCACCGGTCTGCTGGTCTGGCTGGTGAATCGCTCGATCACCTCCCCCTTGAAGCAGATCCGCCAGGCGATCTACCAGCTGTCCCAGGGAGAGACCGATATTCAGGTCGATTGCGGCAAGCCGGTCAACTGCTCCAGCAAAAAGGGCTGCAGCGAACCGGACTGTCCGGCTTATGGCAAAACCGATATCTGCTGGGTCACGGCCGGCTCATTCGCTTCCGACCAGCACTGCCCACGCGGGCAGCGTGGCGAGGACTGCGAAAGCTGCGAACTCTACGGCCCAAAGACCCAGATGCAGGAGCTGGGCTCGGCCCTGATGGGGCTGGCCAACGCAATGAAGTTGCGTGCCGCCCTGGCCAGCCAGATCGCCGAGGGTGATCTGACCAGGCAGATTGTCGTCTCCGGCGACCATGACGAACTGGGCCATGCCCTGGTCCAGATGCACGGTAACCTGAAAAGCCTGCTCGGCCAGTTGAAGACGACCGCGAGAATGATCGACAGCGGCTCAGCGGAAGTCGAAAACACCAGTCAATCGCTGACCGACGGTGCCAGCCGCCAGGCGGCCTCGCTGGAAGAGATCAACAGTTCGGTTGCGATCATGGCCCACCAGACCCGTTGCAACGCTGAAAACGCCCACCAGGCGAACCTGCTGGCCAATCAGGCCAAAGAGTCGGCAGAAAAAGGCAATCAACAGATGAGCAGCCTGGTCCAAGCGATGGCGGAGATCAACGCCTCGGGTCAGAACGTGCAGAAAATTATTAAAGTTATCGACGAAATTGCCTTCCAGACCAACCTGCTGGCACTCAACGCAGCGGTCGAAGCGGCCCGCGCCGGTCAGCATGGCAAAGGCTTCGCCGTAGTTGCCGAAGAGGTTCGCAACCTGGCGGCCCGCAGCGCCAAGGCGGCCCATGAGACTGCCGAATTGATCGAAGGTTCGGTCGGCAAGGCGGGCAATGGCGCCGAGCTGGCCGACACCACCGCAGCCGCCTTGGGGGAAATTGTCAGCGGCATCACCAAGGCGACCGACCTGATGGGTGAAATTGCCACCGCCAGCAACGACCAGGCACAGGGCACCGATCAGATCAACAACGGCCTCAGTGAAATCGATCAGGTCGGCCAGCAAAATGCGGCATTTGCCGAAGAAACCGCCACCACCGCCGAGGAGCTGGCCAGCCAGGCCCGGCGTCTCAATCAGCTGCTCAGCAGCTTTACCCTTGACCAGCAGGAATCCGGCCGGGCACTGAAGCAGCGACCAACAGAGCTTTCCAGGCCACGGTTGGAAGTAAATACGGTCGATCTCGCCGCAGCCGACCGCAGCCGAAAGGCTCCAGAACCAAAACCTGCGACCACTCCGCAATCGCCCCCGGCCTCCGGTTGGGAAAAGCTGTCCGCCTCTCAGAGCAACGGAGCGCCCAAAATTGCCCTGGATGACGACGAATTCGGTAAGTACTAGCCTCAGCGACCAGATGCGGGGAACAGGACAGATGATAGCCCAGCCACAACGGATTCAGACGCAAAGCATGCTGAGCATCTCCGATCAGGAGTTTGTGCAGCTGCGCGATCTGATTCATCAACGCTTCGGCATCAACCTGACCGAGCAGAAACGCTCGCTGCTGGTCGGCCGGCTGCAGAAACTGATGCGGCAACTGAACCTGTTGACCTTTCAGCAGTATTACGATTACCTG
>CAMYNR010000107.1 GCA_947259715.1 uncultured Desulfuromonadales bacterium | reverse complement strand
GCCTACCTTTACCTTGGCCAGGCATACCTTGAGGTCGGTGAAAAAGACAAAGCCAAGCAGATTTTCAATAAATTGTTTGAGGAATTCCCCGGCAGCGAATACATCATCAAAGCCCAGGAGACTCTCGCCGACGCCTATTAAAAAAGAAAAATACGCGCTAGAAACAGCCGGTTGCTGAATTGCAACCGGCTGTTTTTTTTAGTCTTCCTGTACTTATCCAGGCCCGCAAAATACCAGAAATGATAATTACATCTTTATTGTCAATCTTTTCCCTTGACTGGATTGTATACAGTATTATATAAAAACGCTGTTATTTTGATGTCCGTGCCCGCTGCGAACCAAGGGGACCCCAGACACCAAACCTAACCCAAGCAGCTGGCTTATTACTATTTCATTTCAATAGCTTACAGCTTTTATCAAGAACACAAACGCGCTGGCTAACAGCACTTTTCAGCAGGTGCCCCTGGCACCATCGGTCCTATCATAGGAGGAGAGAGAATGTCCGAATACGGAACACTGCAAGATCGCGTTCGTTGTACCGAACTGATGAGCAAAGTCATGGAGCCTGCCCAGACGGTACAGTTCTTCAAAGCCGGGATGAATCTTGGCTGGTCCGGGTTTACTCCGGCAGGCTACCCGAAAGTCGTCCCCATTGCTCTTGCTGACCACGTCGAACAGAATAACCTGCAAGGTAAATTAAAGTTCAACCTGTTCATCGGTGCTTCCGTTGGTGCGGAAACTGAAGACCGCTGGGCAACTCTCGACATGATCGATCGCCGCTGGCCTTACCAGACCGGTAAGAACATTGCCAAGGGCATTAACGAAGGTCGTATCCGCATGGGTGACAAGCACCTGTCGCTGTTCGCTCAGGATCTCGGCTACGGTTTCTACACCGAAAACGGCCGTATCGACATCGCCATCATCGAAGTTTCCGGCATCACCGAAAACGGCGAACTGATCCCAACCTCCTCCTGCGGAGTTATTCCTGAACTGCTTCAAGTTGCCGACAAAATCATCCTTGAGGTGAATACCGGGCAGCCTTCCTTTGAAGGGATGCACGATCTGGTGACTTGCTTGAATCCACCAAACCGGCAGGTTCTGCCTATCACCCACGCGGGTGAGCGGATCGGCAGCACCTCGATCCCCTGCGATCTGAGCCGCGTCATTGCCGTTTGCGAATCGAAACTGCGCGACAAGGGTCGTGCTTTCACCGACATGGACGCCACCTCCGAAGCGATCGCCAGTCACATCATGGACTTCTTCTCCAACGAGGTGAAGCAGGGCCGTCTGCCGAAGAACCTGCTGCCGCTGCAGTCGGGTGTCGGTTCCATCGCCAACGCCGTTGTCGGTGGCCTGGCCAAGGGTCCCTTCGAGAACCTGACTGTGTACACCGAGGTTCTGCAGGACACCATGCTCGACCTGTTCGACTCCGGTAAGCTCGACGCCGCGTCCTCCTGCTCCCTGTCCCTCTCGGAAAGCCCGGGTTTCCCGCGCTTCTTCGAGAACTGGGACAAGTACGCAGACAAGATCACCCTGCGTCCGCTGGCCATCTCCAACGCTCCCGAGCCGATCCGCCGGTTGGGTTGCATCGCCATGAACACCCCGGTCGAATTCGATATGTACGCCCACGCCAACTCGACACTGGTCGGCGGTACCCGGATGATCAACGGCCTCGGCGGTTCAGGCGACTTCCTGCGTAACGGCTTCCTGAAGATCATGCACAGCCCGTCGGCACGCCCATCGAAGACCGATCCGACCGGCATTACCTGCGTGGTTCCCAAGGCCCCCCACGTCGACCACACCGAGCACGACCTCGACGTGCTGGTCACCGAGCAGGGCCTGGCCGACCTGCGCGGCATGGCACCAAAGGATCGCGCTCAACTGATCATCGACAAGTGCGCTCACCCCGATTACAAGCCGATCCTGCAAGAATACTTCGACATGGCTAAAGAACAGTGCCTGTCCAAAGGTGTGGGTCACGAGCCTCAGCTGTTCGATCGTTGCTTCAAAATGCAGCAGAACCTGGCTCAGAACGGCACCATGAAGATTAAGAACTGGGATATCAACGTCGACCTCTGCGAATAATCTCAGTCGAACTTTAAGTTGCAATAAAATCGCCCCACCGGTTCGCCGGTGGGGCTTTCTTTTTTCAGAGCAGAACGAATCTTTCAGTGATTCCTTCTCCCTCAGGGAGAAGGTGGCCGAAGGCCGGATGAGGGGCATAGGTGAACAGACCCCCGACTTCCCCCTCACCCTGGCCCTCTCCCTCAGGGAGAGGGGATTGTTTTTCGCCACAGCCTCCTCGTGGATTGCTACTCAGTAAATAATCGCCTCGCGCAGAAAGATCATCTTCTCCTCTCCCTTGTGGATACCGAAGGTCGCCCGGCCGCTGGGATCATCATCATGGGAGGAATCCCCGTCCCAGTCGTAGCGCAACCAATAGAGGGAGGTCAGGTCGCTGCTGATATCGATGTACCCTTCATTGGCCGGGTTGGGTGCTGTGAAGTCAAGACTCCCGACCCCTGAGGAGAGCGCTGTTAAGGAGGGCGTGCTGCTCGAGGTCGCTTTGACAGTAATATTGCTGGTGGCCGTGACGGTTTCAACCTCGCTGGTCAGGCTGAATTGGCTCAATGCCAAACTGCTGCAGGCATCGCCACTGTTGGTGACCCAGACCGAGCCGTTGAAGTATTCCGCTTTCAGCGGCACGCTTAAGCCCAACAATTCTGAGCCGTGAGCGTTCTCCATCTTCAACCGACCGAAGCGCATCGATTTATTGCCGCCGAAACTGATGCCATTGCCCGCTGTAGCTTCACCGAACTTCGCTGGATTGCTGGCGTAGGAGATGCCATCACTGTCCAGAACATTGATCTGCAGCGCGATTTCGGCATCGAAGGAGGCGACCGGAGCGGTTCTGGAGAAAGCCAGCCCGCCACCATCGCTGAACGTCAGAGTGCCAATTCCGCCGCCGCTGGCACTGATGACCGGATCCGGACTCGGCACCAGCGCCGTGTCAAGGGTCCCGCTGGCCACAGTGTAACTTTTCCCGGAGAGGCTGGCGTCGCTGATCTTCCA
>CAMYNR010000106.1:26914-31617 GCA_947259715.1 uncultured Desulfuromonadales bacterium | reverse complement strand
GACTCTGGTAATCTGCTTACCGATCAGGTTGCGATTAAGCGGCAAGTTGTCAATTGAAGCGAGGTAACCCTTCCGGTGAATCTGCAGGTGGCCGAGCATTGAATCGGTGATCTGTCCAACCATCAAAGCCTTGAAAGAGCCGGACACGGAGATGAACAGCAACACCGCGACGACCCCCAGAGTGATCAGCATGGAGGTCAGCAGAGTCCGCCGCTGGTAACGAAACAGGTTTCTGCCCGCCAGTTTGAAAATATTAGCCATGTTTCCCTCCACCGGTCTGCTCATGCTTGAGCAGGCTGCCATCTTCAAGGGTAAAGGTGATATCGACGTTATCGACAATGCGGGGATCATGGGTGGAAAAAACAAAAGTGGTTTTGAACTCGTCGCGCATCTGCTTCATCAGATCGATGATCCGACAGGCGGTTTCCCGATCCAGGTTCGCGGTGGGTTCGTCGGCCAGCACCAGTTCGGCATTGGTGACCAGTGCTCTGGCCACCGCAACCCGCTGTTTCTGACCACCGGAGATCTGGCTGGGGTACTTATGCCCCTGATCCGCCATTCCGACTGCCGCCAGCAGTTCCTGAACCCGGTTTTTACGTCTGCCCTTGGTCCAGTTTTGCACCATCTGCAGCGGGTATTCGACATTTTCGAAGACAGTTAAGACTGGCAGCAGATTGAAATCCTGAAACACAAAGCCGATATGCTCACCGCGAAAACGGGCTGCATCCCGACGGCTCAGATGGGTGATTTCCTGCCCGGCGACCTGAAGCTCGCCCGCCGTTGGCGAGTCAAGACCACCGATCATATTCAGCAAGGTCGATTTGCCACTCCCTGAGGGTCCGATAAAGGCAACCAAAGAGGCCGGCTCAATGGAAAAGTCAACTCCGCGGACGGCTTCGACCTTGACCTCACCGGTGTCGTAGGTTTTAACCAACCGTTTTGCAACAACCAGGGACATATATATGGCCTCACTTTCTGCTAGCTTTTCCCCTCATGATTTCACCATCTCTGCTTCCGTTTTTTTTAACGTTTACTTGTAACTAGTGAGCATCCGGAAACTCTGGAGCAAGGTCAAGGAAATCAAGGCATTGCGCGGAGGCGTACATCGTACGCCGCACAAACAAGGCCGCAGATTGACGCAGAGATTGCGAAAAAGGGCCGTTTCCGTATGGAAACTAACTATTCAGCGTGAGGGGCTCGGGGTGGCCGCGGAAAGGGGTGTCTGTCGCCCGGATGGCGACAGTCAAGCCCCAGGGCTGGGTTCATGCGGCCCCTTGGAGCGGGCGCCCCGAGCCCTTTGCCACAGAGCTGAACAGATACGTTTACTTTATGCTATCGGTGACGTTCATATTTGCTGGAATTGATGAGAAACCGCAACATATCGACGATGGTAATATCCGCAACAACTCTTTGCTCGCTATCCACAACGGGGATCTCTTTCACGTTTGCCCCGATCATTCTCCTCAGCACCCTGCCGATTTCTTCCTCTTCGGTGGCGACCACAGTGTTTTCTTGCAGGATGTCCCTGGCGGTTTCGGCGGTGATCATGTCGACCAGGTGGCGCGGATGAATTTGCGGCTCATGGCTGGGAGAGAAGACATGCCGGGCCAGCAGTCCCAGTGAGATAGTGCCCTTGAGCCGGCCCTCGCCGTCGATCACGTAAACAAGCCGGCTGTGTTCGAAGCTGGTCATGCTGTCAACGACTTCTTTGATGGTCGCTTTTTCAGAGATCAGCGGAAGCCTTCTTTCTTTGAGGAGAGCGACTAACTCACGAACCCTGGAGCTGCTTTTTATTTTTTCAACGACCATCATGGTCTTTCCTTTCGGCCAGTCTTCCCTCAATAAAAGCCCGGCCTTTTCGGTTAGCGGCATTTTGCTTCGCCGGCACGAATAAGGGCAAAGCGGACGAAAAACGGGCTCAGCAGCTCATTGATAATGACCGCCGCGAGCACCGCATTGACCATCAGCTCGGCCTGACCAGCCGAGAAGATCTCTCTGCCGTTCAGGACCAGTCCCACGGCGATGCCGGCTTGCGGTAATATCGCAAAGCTCAGGTAGTTTCGGACTGTTTTGGGTGCGTCGGAAATGCGGGCACCGAGATAGCTTCCAACCATCTTGCCGGCAAAACGTCCCAGAGTTATCAGCAGGGCCAGCCCACCGGCTGCTGCGATGACCCGAAAATCGAGGTGCGCTCCGGCCAGGGTGAAAAACATGCCGAAGATCGGCTCCTCGAAGTTTTCTACCACGGCGAAGAGATCCTCGTGCCGCGCCACGAAGTTGGTCACCACGAAGCCCAGCATCATATTGGCCAGCAGCGGTGAAACCTTCAGGCTGAGCGCTAAACCTCCGACCAGAAAAATAGCACCGATCATCACCCCGAACAGGGCCTTGCTGCGGGGCACAAATCGAATCAGCTTCCGTAGGGCCAGCCCGAACGCCCCGCCCAGCGCCAAAGAGCAGAGGATGGAAAGAACCGGAGCAACCAGGGTGCTCGACCAGGTGATGGCTGCCTGGTTCGCCAGACTGTGGGCGATAGCGCTGGAAAAGGCGAAAAAGAGAATCGCCAGGCCGTCATCCAGGGCGACCACGCCAAGCAGGATGGCGGTCAGTGGACCTTTCGCTTGGTATTCATGGATGATGGCCAGGGTCGCCGCCGGCGCCGTGGCCGAACTGAGCGCCCCGATCAGCACGGCCATCGGCAGGTAGAGGGTCAAAAAGGCAGGCGCGAAGGGCGTCAAACCGTGGAGCAGTAAAAAGGCCGAGGTGAGCAGCGCCGTCACGACCAGAAAAGCGCCGGAGGCTTCGGCCAGCGTGATCCAGAGGATCTGTTTGCCAAGCCTTTTTACCTTGGCCAGACCCAGCGAACCGCCGATGGAAAAGGCAATGATCGACAGCGCGATATCGGTGACCAGGGTCAGGTCCTCCTTGACCAGTCTCTCGTGAAACAGCCCCAGAGCTGATGGGCTCAGCAACATCCCGACGATCAGATAGCCGGTCACCCGGGGCGCCTTGAAATGGTTGGCCAGTTTACCGCCCGCATAACTCAGGAGCAGAAGTAACCCCAGGAAGACCAGCGGGTGGGCCGTTTCCCGCCATTCGAGCAGGTTGAGATCAATCAATTCCATACTGAATCCTTTGCGCCGGCTCCTCGGTTAACCGACTGCGGTTAAACCTGAATCAGGTTAACGCTTCAAAACCGGAAATGACATCCAGCAGCTCCTCGGTGATGGTGCTTTGGCGCAAGGCGTGGTAACGCGCCGCCAACTCCGCCGCCAGCTCCTCGATGTTTTTTTCGGCCCGCTGCATGGCGGCCAGGCGCGCGGCGTTTTCGGCGGCCAGGGATGAAGCGAAGGCGCGAAACAGCGAGACGAACAGATACTCGCCGATCAGCGCCGCAAACAGCTCTTCCCAGGGCAGGGTGTAAAGGGGCACCCCCCGACCGGGCCAGCTGCGACCCCCGATCTTCTCCAACCAGGTCGGGTCCGGCGGCAGCAGGTGCACCAGCGTCTGCAGGTAGGCGGCGCTCTTGAGCGGCACGTTGTAAAAAAGCACCAGGTGGAGTTCGCCCTGTCGCCGCCGGCGCTGCTCGAAACAGAGCGCCAGTTCCTGCACCGCGGCGGTGATCTGCGTGACCGCCGATGGCAGAGCGAAGCTTCGCTCAACCGCCCCGAAGCGCTCTTCCACACCTCCTGCGGCCTTTGCTCCAACCACCCAGTAGCTCAGTTTTCCCGCCGGCAGCTGGCCATCCTCCTGAGCCTTTTCCACCGCGTCGACAATCGCCTCGTTGAAGCGTCCGGCCATCCCCTGGTCGGAGCCGAAAATCAGCGCCAGGGTTTCCTCGGGCTGCTTGACATGGGTCCGCAGCGGCCTTTGCAGCAGCGCCGCCCGCAGCCCCAGCTCCACCGCATGATAGTATTCGTTCAGTGAACGCACCGCTGCTTCGTACTGACGGATCTCCACGGCGGCCAGCGATTTCATGGTCCGCACGACTGAATGAAGCTCGCCGGCGCTTTTGCGCTTGCGTTGCAAGCCCTGCAGCGTTTCCATCAATCGCCCTCCGGTTTCTCCATCAAAGCCGCCACCGCCGACTCGGCGGTCTGCAGCATTTTTTCAAGCAGCTCGTCAGTGATGGGCTCTCCCCGGTTTACGGTGGTGACGAGCTGGGGGAGATCGGCAAGGGCGCGGCGCACCGCAACTTCGGCCGCTTCGAGATCCGTTTCCGCGACCGGGTCGAACAGGCCCTGGTTGGCAGCATACAAAACCAGCACCTGCTCGGCAGGAGTCAGCGGCGAATATTGCCCTTGTTTGAGGATGGCGCGGATGCGGCGGCCGCGCGTGAGGCGTTGCCGGGTTTCCTCATCCAAACGGGTGCCGAAGCGCGAAAATACTTCCAGCTCTTCGAATTGAGAATAGCTGAGCTTCAGATCTCCGGCCACTGTCCGGTAGGCCGGGAGCTGAGTCTTGCCGCCGACCCGGGAGACCGACTTGCCGACATCGACCGGCGGCAGAATCCCCTTTTGGAACAGGTCCGGTGACAGGTAGATCTGGCCGTCGGTAATTGAGATGAGGTTGGTGGGGATATAGGCGGAAAGGTTCTGCGCCTCGGTCTCGATGATCGGCAGCGCGGTCAACGAACCGCCACCCAGCTTCTCACTCAGATGAGTGGATCGCTCCAGCAGCCGCGAGTGGAGGTAGAAGATGTC
>CAMYNR010000106.1:0-26859 GCA_947259715.1 uncultured Desulfuromonadales bacterium | reverse complement strand
GTACTCGGCCATACTGGTGGCTGCGTAGGGTGCGATGTACAGCAGCCCCGGCGGATCGTCCCCCTCGGCGACCACGATGACCGTGTAGTCCATGGCGCCGTGCTCGACCAGCTCCGCCACCACCCGGGCGACGCTGGCAGAGCGTTGGCCGATCGCACAATAGAAGCAGAGCACCTCCTTATCCTTCTGGTTGATGATAGTATCCACGGCGATCGCCGTCTTGCCGGTCTGCCGGTCGCCGAGAATCAGTTCGCGCTGGCCGCGGCCGATCGGAATCAGGGTGTCGATGACCTTGAGTCCGGTCAGCAGCGGCACGGTCACCGGCAGGCGATCCATTATCTCCGCCGAGCTACGCTCGACGGGGCGGCGCAGCTGGGTCGGTAACGGACCCAGTTCGTCACGTGGGCGGCCGGTCGGGTCGACCACCCGGCCGATCAGTTCCGCGCCGACCGGCACGTCAAGGACCGCTCCGCTGCGCTGCACTTCGTCTCCGGAGCGCAGGTGCCGATACTCACCGAGCAGCACCGTGCCGATTTCGTTTTCGTCGACGGTAAACGCCAGCCCCGGAGTGCCGCCAGGGAAGAACAGCACTTCTTCGCTGCCGACTCCCGGCAGCCCCGTCACCCGGGCGATCCCCTTGCCCAGGGAGGCTACCTGTCCGATTTCCTGGCTTTTCAGGCCCGGGATGACTGCGTCAATGCCCCGTTCAAGAGCGGCAAAAGTTTCTTCCAGCGCGCGGTCGAGAGCCTTTTCAGTCGCCTGCATGAGTCTCCCTCGCAATTGTGGATGAGGACCGGATCGATTGTTCCAGCTGCTCGGAAACGCTTTTTTCCAGCTCCGAGAAATAGCTGTCGATCCCCCAGGCCAGCTTCAATTCCCCGATGGTCGTTTCGATACCGAGAGCCATTTCCGGATCGGTTGAGTAGGCGACCGGAACATCAGAACCACAGATTTCCTGCAGGCCCGCACTGATCTCTTTTTCCAGCGCCCCGCCCAGGGGAAAAGGAGTTCGAACCGCCGGGCTGGCGGCGATTGCCGCTTGGGCACATCTCTCTTTCTCCTGGATCGCCAGTCCCCGTAATTTTCCCAGCAGGACAGCGGCCAGCCTCGGCTGCAAATCCTCCCCGGTCAGTGCAACCGTCGATTTGCGGGAAATCCGCAGCGTCTCCACACCAACCCGCTTTTTCAGCTCGCCGAGAAACCGCGCGCGTTCGCGGCCCACCGTTTCGGACCAACGTTGCCGCAGCCCCTCCGCCTCGGTTTTGGCCTGCTCAATCAGCTCCTTGCGCCTGCGCTCGGCATCCGCTTCGGCTTGTGCCAAGCGCCGGTCGCTCTGCTCTTCCAGTTGCCGCTTCTGCTGCTGATATTCCGCGGCCGTACGCTCGGCGGCGGCGCGCGTCTTCTCGGCATCGGCGAGACGCGTGTCGATTGCCTGTTCGCGGCGATCCATGGCCCGTAGGATGGGGTGGTAGAGAAAGCGTTTGAGCAGGTAAACCAGGACCAGAAAGTTGACCACCTGAGCGCCGACAGTGAACCAGTCGATCAGCATGACCTCAGCCTCCCGCCTTTTCCAGAAAGTAATTCCAGAAAGGGTTGGCGAAGATCAGGATCATGGTGACCACAAAGCAGTAAATCGCGGTCGATTCGACCATCGCCAGGCCGACGAACAGGGTCCGGGTGATGCTGTTGGCCTCGTCCGGCTGCTGGGCCAGCGCGGCCAAGGCTTGAGCGAGGGCTCGCCCTTCGCCGAGAGCCGGACCGATGGCCCCGAGGCCGATACACAGCCCGGCCGAAAAAATTGAGGCGACGGCAACCCATCCGAGACTATCCATGGAATGCTCCTTTCTGCGGCTGTTTTTCGGCCTGCTGCTGTTCCACCTTGATGGCGGCGGCAGTGTAAACCGCGGCCAGGACAGCGAAGATGTAGGCCTGAATAACACCGATGATCAGCCCCAGCAGGTTCATGATCACCGGAAAGAACAGCGGGGCGACGATCAGCAGGATGGCGCCGATCATGCTGCCGCTCATGATGTTGCCGAACAGGCGCACCGCCAGGGCCAGGGTGCGCGACAGCTCGCCGACAATGTTGAAAGGCAGCATGATCACCGACGGCTGGAGGTAAAGTTTCAAATAGCCGGATAACCCCTGGCGCTTGATCCCCCAGTAGGGGACGGCGATAAAAACGCAGCCGGCTAATGCTGCTGCGGTCGACAGCGAGCCGGTCGGCGGCCGATAGCCGGGCACCACCGCAAGCAGGTTGGAAAAGAGGATAAAAATGAACAGGCTGCCCAGAAAAGGCAGAAAATCGCGCGGCGGCTCCAGGCCGATCGCTTCCAGTTCCCGCAGGATGCCGTCGACCAGCACCTCAAGCAGGTTCTGCCAGCGGGACAGCTGGCCGCCGGTCGTGAGCCGGGCGGTAATCAGCGCCGCGCCGCAACTCAGCAACAGCATGTTCAGCCAGCTGGTGGCAATGGTGGCGTTGAGTTTGATTATTCCCCACTGCCAGAAGATGGTTGCATCGGGGCTGATCTCCATCCCTTTCCCTTTCCGCCGCCCTTCGACCGGAGCCATAACTGCCGGGCGCTCAGCAGTCCGCCCAGCGCCGTTGCCAGCACCACCCAGCCCAGGGGCAGCAGCAGATAAAAGACTGCGAGCACCGCCGCCATGCGCAGCACAAAACTGATCGCCAGCAGACGATAGGGCCGCCTGGCGCGCGGCAGATGAGCGACCGTCAGCCAGAGTCCGCCGAAGTACAGTGCGCCGCTCGCCAGACCGGCGACAAATCCCCAAACCAGGTAGCTGAGCTCAACTGGCATCTTCATCCTCTTGCTGATTTTCGTTATTGCGCCGCTCGCGTTCGATCTCCTGGCGTTCTTTGCTCACCCAGTGCCAGGCGTTCAAACAACCCAGCCCGATGCCGACCACCAGCAGCATCAACGTCCAGGAACGGGGACCAGTTTGCGTGCTGTCGAGCCAGACACCGAGTGCGGTTAACACCAGGGCCGGCACGACCACCGCCCAGCCGACCAGGCCGAACATCCCCAGCCCGAACCAGACATTCCGGTTGCGATGCTTGAGCGCCCTGAGCTTGCGGCGCTGCTTGGCCGCCACCTGCCGCTCGAACTCGGCGCGGGACGGTTGCCGCGGTTTTTTCTGGCCGTCGGTATTTTTTGTCATGAAAGGTCCATGAACCTGCGCAAAAAATCCGCTTCCAGCCGGGCGACCGCCGACCGGACGCCCCGTTCTTTTTCGTCCAGCACCAAAAACCGGTTGTGCACGGCCGCCACCAGTTCTTCAAGTCCGACCCCAGTCACCGCATCACGCACCGAAACGTAAACCTCCGGGCCCCGTTTCACCAGGATGCCCCGATCAACGGCCAGATATTGGCCTTCTTCCTCCCGACCGGAAACAAAGTAAAGCAGTCCGGGAACCAGCGCCGAAATAAAATCGATGTGCCGGGGCTTGATCCCGAAGTGACCGTTGCTGCCTTCGGCTATGATTCCGACCACCGGCCGCTCGAGAACCACCTCGGTGGGCGTGAGGACCTTCAGCTTCACGCCGCCCCCTTTCCCCGGACCGGCGCCAGCGCCTCGTCAACCTCGCCGATCATATACAAGGCCTTTTCCGGGTGTTCGCTGAACTCGTCATTGAGAATCCGCTGGCAGCCGTGCAATGCCGCCTCCCGGGACACTGTCCGGCCCGGCAAACCGGTGAACTGTTCGGTGGTAAAAAAGGGCTGGGTGAGAAAGCGCTCCAGCCGTCTGGCCCGGTAAACGGTGTTACGGTCTTCGCGGGAGAGTTCCTCCAGGCCGAGCATGGCGATGATGTCCTTGAGTTCTTCATAGCTGGCCAGGGTGCGCCGAACCTCCTGGGCGATCTCGTAATGGCCCGCCCCGACGACCCGCGGGTTGAGCATCTTGGAACCGGACTGCAGCGGATCGATCGCCGGATACAAACCCTCGCCGGCCCGCTTGCGGGATAGGACGATCGAGGCGGAGAGGTGCGAAAAGGTGTGGACCGCCGCCGGATCGGTGAAATCATCAGCAGGGACATAGACCGCTTGAATCGAGGTGATGGCCGCCCGCCGGGTATTGATGATCCGCTCTTCCAGTTCGGCCAGCTCCGAGCCCATGGTCGGCTGGTAGCCGAGCCGCGAAGGGAGCTGTCCGAGCAGCCCGGAAATCTCCATACCCGCTTGAATAAAGCGGAAGATGTTGTCGATCAGCAGCAAGACTTCTTGTCCCAGATCATCACGAAAATATTCGGCCATGGTCAGCGCGGTCAGCCCGGTGCGAAAACGCGCCCCCGGCGGCTCGTTCATCTGGCCGAAGACCATCACGGTATTGTCCAGCACGCCTGCGTCGCGCATTTCGCGGTAGAGTTCCTCGCCCTCGCGGCAGCGCTCGCCGATGCCGCAGAAGATCGAAACCCCCGCATGCCGGCCGACCATGTTGTGGATCAGTTCGGTAATCAGCACCGTCTTGCCCACCCCGGCCCCGCCGAACAGTCCGGCCTTGCCGCCCCGCTCCAGCGGCGCCAGGACATCGATCGCCTTGATCCCGGTTTCGAAGATCTCCGAACGGTTGGAGCGATCGGCCAGCGCCACGGGTTTGCGGTGGACCGCTCGGGACTCAGCCTCGCTGAGTTCCCCCAGGCGGTCGATCGGCTGACCAAAAACATTGAACACCCGCCCTAAAATCTGTTTGCCTACCGGTGCCCTGAGCGGCTGACCGCTGTCGAGGATGGATGAACCACGAGACAGCCCCTGGGTCGGAGTGAGGGCAATGCCACGCACAATCCGCCGGTTCAGATGCAGAGCCACCTCGATAACAATCTGTCCGCCCTCGCCGGCCAGCAGCAGATTGTTCACCCCGGGCAGCCGATCTGGAAAACATGCATCCACCACACTGCCACGTACAGAAGTGACTTTGCCAAAACGCTTTTCTTTTCCTTCCATCCTCTCCACCCATCATTCAAGATCAGTTATCGACGCCCCTCACCCCCGGCCATCTTTCATTTCAGACATTGGCAAAAGTCGACTCCGGAAGAATTTGGCCGCCATCCACCACGAGGGTCTGACCGGTGATGAATTTCGCTTCGTCTGAGGCGAGAAACAACATCGCATAGGCAACATCTTCCGGCTCGCCGATCTTTCGCATGGGGATGGACTGTCCGGAGCAGCGGATATATTTCTCATCCCGGTAATCCAGCCCCTCCCCCCGGATATCTCCCGGTAAGATTGCGTTGATGGTGATATTGTGCTTGGCAATTTCGATCGCCGCCGAGCGCATGAAGCCCAGGCTCCCCGCTCTGGCGGCAGCATAATGAGCCCAACCCGGAAACCCGTTTATGGGGCCGATGATGGAAGACATGAGGACGATCCGGCCATAATTCTGCTGCTTCATTTGCGAAAGACAGGCCTTCACCGTCAGAAAGGTTCCCTTGAGATCGACTGCCTGAACCTTGTCCCAGTCGCCCTCTGTCATATCTTCGATTCGCACCCAAGGGAAAATCCCCGCATTGTTGCACAGGATATCGATCCTCCCGAAATGCTCCACCGCCATCCGCGCCATGTTTTCGGAATCGGCTTTTTTGCTCACATCAGCCTTGGCAAAGGCCGATATCGCACCCGCTTTGTGGAGGTCCTGGGCCACCGCCCTGCCATCACTCTCATTTATGTCAACGACGAGAATCTTCGCACCTTCGGCCGCGAAGGTGCGCGCAATGACTTTCCCGATCCCCTTACCGGCGCCGGTGATGATGGCCACCTTTCCATTCAACCGCTCACTCACGAGAAATCTCCTTCATTGTTTGCAAAAACCTATGCTCTGGTCGTTCGCATCGCCAAGAATGTACCCTGTTCTCTTTTGGACCGCACAGGCTCAAGGGCGCGGTTCTTGAGCAAAGAACGCGAAAGCAGGGCAAGCTTCGTGGGCTGGCTGCGCGAAGGAGCGGTCAGCACATCACTGAGGATTTCGTAGTTGGTCAGTAGTACGCTGAACGGGACCACTCCCTGGGCAAACAGGGGGAGGAACACCAAATGCGGCCCCGATTCCGGGACCAACCCCACCAGGCAGGCGGCCAGCAGCTACTGTTGCCAGCGGCTGCCCTGGAGCCCGCGCTGCCAGACTCCTTGGGTGAGCACATTGAGATATTCAATCACCAGCATCATCACAAAGACGAAGCCGGTGATCATCAGCGCGTGGGTCAGGCTATCGAGAAACAGAGTGCTCATGCTCCTGCTTTATCCTGCTCCGCCGCATTGCAATCTGAGCTGTCACCAGAATGATGAAGGCGCTGCGATAGCGCTGTCCCGGATCATTGTGCGCCACAACGCCGCTGTTCTTAATCTGACCATTTATCGGGCCTTGGTTCGTTTTTGATCACAAAATTCCAGAATGAGGCAATGAATCCAATCGATGCTACAATTCTCCTGCGATTCTGAACAATTACAATGCTCGAAAAGACTCTAATTCTACGGCTTTTAGTGAAGGATTAAAGTCCCGCTGAAAATAGACGAAAGTCTATCAGGCGATCGACTAACGAAAACACCCGCCCATTCGAGCTGGCAATGAGGGAACTGTCCCGCTTAACAGCCTGCTGCTGCAGACAGGAAAACGGCTGATAGCTCCTATTTGCTGGGTTTTCAACAAGTGACTGGCGGTAATTTATACTGTTGAAAGAAACGGGAATTGAATAGGGAACGGGTAACCGTTACAGGGTTGGGTTTTTGGAAATTGCTGTACAGACGCAATCCATGGCTGCCCGTTTGGGTACGACCATAGAGGGGAATTCAGGCTTAAGGATGAGCGGATTAATTATCTTTTCTCTTCCTGCCTTACGTCCAAACCACTTTCCAGGTACAGGCTGACCAGCTGAGTGCGGCGTTTGATGTTCAGTTTTTTAAAAATGTGGCTTATATGTGCCTTAATGGTATGTTCGCTGAGGCATAGCTGGTCGGCAATTTCCTTATTCTTCAGCCCCTGGGCGACCATTTGTACTATATTTTTATCCTGTCGGCTGAGACCTTTGATGCTGCCGCTTGCGGTCAATGAACCGGTATTACGCAGGAGGTATTTAAGATGCCTGTGGTCGATCCAGATCTCTCCACTGAGCACCACTCTAAGTGCTTTTAGGAACATCTCCATATCGGTATCCGGTAAAATGACCCCATCGATCTTCTCCCGTGAGGGCTACCGTGTGATCGTTAGGCTCGCTATTCGTCCATTTCTCGAAGCCGCCGTTGAGATATTGGTTGATGTCCACCTGAAGCCATTCGTCCTCGAGCCTGCTGGGAAAGATGAATAGCTGGCTGGGACGCCCGTCATGAAGTCGAGATAGTGGAAAAAGCGCGCTTGGCGTCTGCGATGCAGTGAGGATCGTGGCCGGTCGCTCGAGGATATTCGCCTGCGGGTTAGTAGATCCCATTGACTGTGCTCCTGAATAGATAAAAACATGAGAATATAAGATTAGTCTAAGGGATTCAGAAATTTCATTTCATATTTGTTAACTCTACCCGCATCTTGAGAATAAGCAATGGAGCGGCAAAAACCTTATCGAGGGCAGTAAAGAATTTGATCTTTTGGATCCCCTGATCGCGTTTTATCCACTGCCGAAGGGCAAGGGAAGCTAGGCGTTTGTCATAGGTTCTCCGCTTCCTACAGAGCCCGGCTATAGGCCTTTAAGAAGCTGCGCACCCGGATGACCATCCTCGGTCCGGTGATCGGCCACCAGGGTTACCGTCAGCAACGACCGGGCAACAACCTGCCTGTTTTTGGAACCACCCTCCCGCAAAACTGAGGGTGGGATTTCCGGGCCTGGCTTACTTTGAAATGGCCTCGTTCATGCACTGCAGGAAGGAACTCAGGATCGGTGAAGCCGCCTGTGCCTTGGGAAAGACACATACGATATTGCGCTGCGCCCAGTCATCGGCAAGCGGCAGCGCCTTGAAGTCCCTTTTCTGCTGGACGGGGAGCAGATCTTTCTCGGTTATGACCCCGAGCCCGAGACCGGCCTCAACGCAACTGATCAGGGAGTTGACCCGCAAAACCTTGATATCGTATTGCGCGGTCACCCCCTCTTTGCGGCGTGCTTCGGAAACCAATTCATCCAGCACACCACCTTCATGAAATGAAATATGCTCATAGTCGAGGGTTTTTTTGTACTTAATGGGAGCCTGGTCAACCTGTTGCTGAAACAACGGGTGATCTTTACTGCCGATGATCCAGACCTGATCCTTCTTGAAAAGTAGAGTTTCATAGCCCTCAAGATTGACACTGTCATAAATGATCACCAGATCCGCCAAATCCTCCCGCAAATAGCGAATCCCATCATTTGTAAAGATTTCCTGAACCGTGACATGGACAGCCGGGTGGCTTTTTTTGAAGCTCGCAACGATGTGCGGCAGAGAACCACTCATGGCCCAGGGGATAACCGCGATCCGAAAGTCGCCCGTCTGACCTGCGGCAAAGCGTTTCAAATCGGCTCTGATATCGGCATATTGTCCGAGCAACTGCTCACAATGCCCAGCGAACACTTTCCCGGCCGAGGTCAGACTGACACCAGTCGGCGTTCTGGAAACCAGGACGATATCAAGGTCGGTCTCCAACTCACTGATCCGCCTCGAGGCCGCAGAGACTGCGATATGTTCGCTTCTTGCAGCCGCACCGATACTCCCTAAGCGGGCGACAGCAAGAAATACCCTTAAAGTCACAGTATCGAAACTCTGCATAGCTCTTTTATCTCTCTAATCGTTGAAGATAATCTGCCTAATTGCCTCTTGATCGCTGGGATCCTGGGCAAAAGCTCTTGAAGCGGCGACTGCTTTTTCAAATGAACGAACCAGAGACTTGAAGTCATGGATCAATTCTTTAATGCGCAGGATGATCCACTGGTATGATGCCACAAACGGTTGGCGATGAAAATGTACCGAATGGAAAGTAAGCATAGGACCTCAGGGCAAATTTCTTCGGGGTCATCGATCCCCCACCTATTATCCAAACGCGAAGGGCACCTTCTTGAATGGGCACTACCTGATCCCCAAAAAGCTGAGTTAAGTTGCTTGCAACACGAACAGCCCTCAAGGAGGTAGGATGATGTATCTACAGCATGCACACATAAGTTTTCGCGGGATCGACCTGTCTGCAACACGGCGGAAAGTTGCCAACCTGTTTCACACGATTGTTTTGGCCCTTCAGGAGTCGAGAAATAGAGAAGTGGCAAAAATTCTGGCTCAGTACGGGGATGACCACACCTTGCTTATTCGCAATCTCCGTAAATTCTAAGCTGCCTGAACCTGGCAAGATGGGCTCTGTAAGCTCAGCTTGTTGAGACCGGTTTGCCCCAGACCTCCTGCCGATTGCCCGATCAGCATCGAGCAGGCTCTGAATCGGGCGCTGATTTTTTCGCAGATCGCCCGGAAAATCCCAAAATCGGCCCTTTCGCTAAGCTGGTGCCCATCCGGAAAGTCCGGATGGGCTAGCCCAGTTTTCATATGGGAAACGAGCAATTTTTTACAAGGTCAAGAAAATCAAGGTATTGCGCGGAGGCGTACATTGTACGCCACACAAGCAAGACCGAAGATTGACGCCGAGATTGTGAAAAAGGGCCGTTTCCGGATGAAAACTAAGCTGTAAATTCAGCAGTTCAGCGAAAGGGCCGTTTTTTCAGCCATGTGCAGATGCAGGTCCTGCTGGGGAATGGGGATCTGGATCTGCAAGGAAGCGAATTTCCTTACGATTTCCTGGTTAAGCTCGCTTTTTATCCGGAGCGTATGATCGATCTCGGAAATCCAGCCCAGCAATTCAAATCGCAGGGAACTCTCCCCGAATCCCATGAAAAAAGCCTTGGCCGCGGGATGCTCCACCACCTGGGGATGTTCCTGGGCGCATTCCAAAAGCGCCTGCAGCACCCGCGAGACATCGGAACCATAGGCAACCCTTACGGGGATCCGGATCCCTGCATATTCATCCGAAAGAGTCCAGTTGGTGACCTGGCTCGAGATCAGATCGCTGTTGGGCACGACGATATCTGAGCGGTCGGGAGTCTGCACCACCGTGGCGCGCAGACCGATCATTTTCACCTCAGCTCTCTGCTCGCCCAGTTCTATGCAGTCGCCGACCTTGATGGGTCTTTCGAACAGCAGGATCAGACCGGCGACGAAATTGTTGACGATACCCTGCAGGCCGAAGCCGATGCCAACGCCCAAGGCACCGGCAATGATGGTAAGATCCCGCAGTTCCACCCCCAGGGTCAGCAAGGCCAATAAAAAGCCCAGCAGGACAAAGCCGTAATGAACCAGCCTGGCCATGGAAATGCGGACCCCGACCTGCAATTGCCGCTTGCTGAACAGCCCCTCCATCAGCATCACCTGCACGGCCCAGGAAATAAAAAACGCACAATAGAGCAGGGCCGCTGCCGTCAGGACCAGGCCCAAAGTAATCTGCCTGGATCCCAAGGTGACTCCGAAGGACCAAACCGCCTGAATGGCTTCGGCCGGACCACTGTAGACTCTCCAGGCGACCAGGATAAATGTCCAGCTAAGGGTTGCCGCGAGGAGGTTGGTCAACAGTGCCGACCGGCTGACAATGAGATCCTGCTTAACCTGCAAAAAGGGGAATCTTTTCAGCGGCGGGCTGTAAATAACCCACTCCAGAAAACCGCGCAGCATCACCATCAACATCCAGCCGGCCAAGACAATCAGCATCGTCTTGAGCGAAGACTCGAGGAGATGCGCCGACAGGGCGCTGTAACCACCCATCTCCGCCATGAGTATCACCAGGCAGAGCAGGGCCCCCAACCTGAGGGCCCGAGTGTACAGGAGAGCCTCCCCGCGCCGGGCGCTGGCCTTGGCGCGCCAGCGGCAGAGCAGCAGACCGATCAAGGCGGTAGCAAAAATGTACAACCGCAAAAGTGAAAAGGGCAGGCCAAAAACGTCAAACAGACGGGTGGCGATCAGCAAGACTGACAGCCCGTAAACAAGCCAGCTTTTTCTATAATCAGGTGCAAAAAAGGCACCCATCAGGCGGGCCAGTGAAAATATGGCAACAGATTGAGCCAGCAGCCGCCATGCGCCCGGAATCGCCCCATAGAAAAAAGACGCTGTGATGGCCGCAATGAATAGTCCGGCGGCAAAGGGGCGCCGGGCAAGAAAACCCCATTGCTCGGTTTTCAGCAGTCGGTCACGCCGGCGGAATATCCCCATCCCTAAAACCAGCGAAAAAAAGAT
The DNA here is from genome assembly GCA_947259715.1 of uncultured Desulfuromonadales bacterium. GTDB lineage: Bacteria > Desulfobacterota > Desulfuromonadia > Desulfuromonadales > Geopsychrobacteraceae > Malonomonas. The sequence continues at coordinate 15,632 of CAMYNR010000106.1, read as the reverse complement.
CTGACTACAGATCAACCAGCTCCGTTGTTCAACATACTGCAGGTCGGGCAGCGCAAGGTTGCGCAGGCTCTGGGGCAGCTCTTTCCACAAACCGCTCTTCAGCAGGAAATAGTACTTGGCGGAAAACATCGAGCGTGCGGTTTTGTGCATGAGGTTGCCGCGCAAAACCGAGATCAGCCCATCAAGCTCGAGTTGCAGGGAGGCTTGGGAAGCCCGGATGACTTCTGCCGCCTGCAGTTGGGACAGCAGCGGCTCCAGGGCTTGGGTAAGGAGGTTTTGCGAGCGGGCAATCGTCTGCCGGACCTGAGCAAAGGTGGGTTCCAGGGTGCGCGCAGAGAGCTGTTGCGGCAAAGAAGCTTCCAGCTGCTCCCAACGCGTGCCTTCCTCCGCCCACTCCCGACTCCATGATTCGGCCTGATGGATCGCTTCATTGGTGGCTTGGATCAGGGTCTGAAGGGTGGCAGCGATCTGGTCGATCTGGGCTTTGACATCGAAAAGCTGGTCGTAGCCGTAACTCTCCGTCTCCTTTAAGGAGTTCAGATTCCTGGAGAGCTTTTCGGTTTCCTTGGCCAGCTGGGCCAGGCTTTTTTGGGGCGCTGATAATTCATGCAGCGCAGCGATCTCCTTTTCCAGAACAACCGATCGGTGGGCTAAATCCGTGGCCATGGAGATAAGATCGGGAAGATCGCCGGGCGCTGAATCGATCTGTTCTTCAGCGGCAACCGGCGGGGCAGAACCATCGGTTTCGGCCGCTGTGCTGCCGACCCAGATCAGCAGGCCGATCGTCAGAACCAGCCAAACGACGCCTGTGCTGTAAAATTTCATTATCCAGCATTCTCGCTGCAGTTTCTGAGCAGAATATTTCCCCGCAAAGCCTGGAAATCCATCTATGACGGCCAGCTGTCAAAGGGCTGTTTTTCAAGCTTCATTTCGCCGTTTTTCCCCTGGTAGATATTGATCCAGGCGTTCCAGTTCTGCTCGTCGATGTCGGGATAATCGAGCCGATAGTGGCTGCAGCGGCTTTCTTTACGCATGATCGAGGCCTTCAGCTTCATCTCGGCGTTGACGATCATGTTGGCCGTCTCATGCGCCAGTCGCAGTTCGTGCAGATCTGCGGCCCGCAGCATCGGCAGGTGATGATCCCGCAGCTCTTCAACATAGGCCAGCGCGGCCTGCATCATCCGCTCCTTTTTGATGTAGAGAACAAAGTTGGGAATCATGATCCCCTGCAGAGTCTGGGTGACCCAGGCCGGGCCGTAACCTTTGTCCCGTTTCAACGGCGCAAGGATCTCCTCTTCATTCAATTGTTTTTTGTTTCGCTTTCGGGATGGCGGCCAGGGCGACCTTTTGGCAGTACTTCGCCGCCGCTTGCGAGGCGACGGCGCCCTGCACCGCCGAGCCCGCCAGTGACGAACCGATCTGGGTGTAGATGCCGCCGGCCATGTAGGAACCGAGGGCGTCGCCGGCAGCGTAGAGGCCGGGGACGTTGGAGGCGCACTCGGCGTTGATCGGTACCAGCCCTTCCGCTTTGTGAATCGACATCCCGGCGGAAGAACCGCCGACCGAACTGCCGCCGTGGGCCATTCCCGGCGGAGGACCGTTCGGCCTGCCCTTGCCGCCGCCGGGAGGCGGGCCGGGGCGCCGCTTGTTCTCGCTGAATTCGGCCGGCCGGGAAGGGCCGCCGCTGATCTTCTCCTGGTCGCCGCCGCGCCCCGGAGGGCCCATGGCCAGCGGGCCGCCTTTGACGTAGGCACGGTAGTTCATCTCCATACCGAGATCATGCCGGATACCAACCCCCGTGACGCCCGGTTTGCGGTCGAACATGCCGTGCCAGCCGCCGTAGCAATCGGCCGCGTTGTCGGACTTTCCGGAGTGGCCGTCGTTCCATTCCTTGCCGGTCACCTTGGCGCCGACTTTATAGGCCATGACGGTGCCGTCGTGGGTCAGGTCGCAGATCGGGAACCCGTTCGGCTTGAAGCCGCCGGCGCCGCAGCAGAGAATGACGCTCTTGGCGCGGAAGGTATGGATGGTGCCGTCGTCGAAGCTGAACCCGGCGGCCCCGGCGATGCGGTCCCCTTCCTTGATCAGGTGGGTGATCATGACCCGCTCGATAACCGGGATATTGCGCTCTTCAAGCGGCTTGTTGAAGGCATTGAAGTAGAGCGGCGAAGCGAAGAAGCCCCATTCGCGCAGCTCCTTGACCCGCTCGAGGGAGTGCTCCGCCAGCTGCCGGGTGAAGACCGGGTTGTTGGTGCCGAGGGCCGAGCGGGAGACGGCAGCGACAAACTGGTCGACACTCATTTCTTCCTTGGCCGGGTCGAAGGCGAAGATCCCTTTGGCGAACGGCGTCTGACCGGAGGACCCGAGCCGCCCTTTGGAAACCATCAGCACCTTGGCTCCGACATCGTGCCCCTTGACCGCGGCGAACAGCCCGGCGATGCCGCTACCGACCACCAGAATATCGGTCTCATGCTCCTGAGAGGTCATGCTATCGACATCGATCTGCCGGATATTCGCCTGGGATTCACTTTCCATGGTCGCTACACCCAAAGCGGCCATCGCCGCCAACCCGGCGGCGCCACCGGCGATGGCCATAAAATTGCGCCGCGATACCCCTGATCCACATTCTTCAGTTTTCATGATTTATTATCCTTGACAAAACTTTGCGCTGGCCGCTTTTCAGTCGTTTGATAAACGCCCCCTGCAAACAGCAGGAGGATAAATAGGGTCATCAGCAGGTTCGCGTGACGACCGAGATCGAGCACATGAAATACCGCACTGGAAATACAGGCGAAAGCCACCATGCAGTGCATGGTTCGCCAGGTTTGATACTGTAGCGGCAGCATTTTTCTCAGCAGCGAAGTCGCGCCCAGAATCAACAGCAGGCACCAGGCCGCCAAACCAAATACGATCCCCGGACTGCTGATGGTGGTCACCATGATCCTGAAAGCTTCACCGGGAGCAATCCCCGCCTCAAAAAACCTCGGCAGAACCAGCAAAAATGGATGCACCAGCAGGACCGGGACGGCGACATAGCCGACAATTTTATGCAGACTGATGACTTTGCGGATTGTCGCCTTCTGCACAGCGAAGCGGTTTGTCCGGGTCAGGTAGAGCAGGCCGATCATCAAGCTGAAGGCCAGGATGGTAACGACCGACAGCGATTCTTTCAGCAGAGTGCGCTGCGGATAGTTTCCAGCCGCCCAGATCATCAGCGGCATGCCGATCAGGCCGACCAGGATCTGCAGTTGGACATTGTTTTTAATATATTCAGCCATCTTCACCCCCAGGAAACAACGACCGGAATCGACTTGTCCGGTGAAATGGTGATGGCATCGACCGGGCAATACATCCGGCACAGGTGACAGATCTGACAATCGGCCGGGTACTTGATAAATGCCTTGTTGGTTTTTTCGTCCGGGCGGATGACGTCGGTCGGGCAGGTCTTGACGCAGGTCCCGCAACCGATACAGCCCTTAATCTGTTTTATCGCCATACTCAGCGTCCTTTAACTTGTTAAGAAGTTTGATTTTTAAGGCGTTTATAGCACTGGTTGCGGCCGGGTATTTCCCCAACACGTACTGCAGTGAGTTCACGAGCGCTTCTAATTCATACGGCTTGCTGATGACCAGGTCAAAATCGGGATCGGCAAGAAATGGTGAAGCGGTCACAGCAACAACCGGCACATCCTTGCGGATGATATGGATGTACTGGGCCAGGATATTACCGTTTAATTTCGGCATGCAGATATCGGTCAGCACCAGATCGAAGTGCTCATGGTTAAACCGGTCGATCGCTGCATAGCCATCATTGACGGCAACCACCGCAAAGCCGCTTTCACTCAGCCAGGCCTCGAGCAGCTGCAGATGAGCGTTGCTGTCATCAACAAGGAGAATTCTATAGGTTGGGTTGGTTCTCTTTGCATTTTTTTCTGCCAGCATCGTTCTGCCTTTCTTCAGGAAGGCAGGGGTGCCACAAAAGCACCCCTGTGACCCCTTTGAACGTTAACGACGGCCACCACCCTCCGGCATGTTGTTTGGAACTGCCGCCAGTTGCCCGTCTTGCTCCTGACAGGTCGCTTCGAGAGTCTCACCCCGGCGGCCGGTAAATTCGACGCTGTCGCCGACGCTCTTTCCTTCACAAGCTGCAATTGCTTCCGGTGGCGGACCTTGCTGACGGCCTTGCCCACCGCCGAAGGAATAGCCGGTAGCTGGTAACAGCATCGCGAGGGTCAAAAGTAAAACTGCCGTGCTCAGTAGCTGCTTCTTCATCATGAAACTCCTTGTCGCTGTTGTGCGCTATTGATTTGTCGTCACAATAGAGATCGAATAAGGAGCGAATAGGGAAGAAATGTGAAAACAACGGCAGTCATACTTGGGATTTCAGATCGCCCAGTTGAAAGCAGGCTGGGGAAAAGCGACAGGAATTACGAGATTCACTTATGCTGGGACTTTTGAGGGAGGGCTCTGACGCCTTACAGGGACTGCTGCTTTAATCAGTCAGAATTGCCCAGACTTGATAAAATAATGGCTGTCAAGGATACTGAATTCAACCCAGGCGTACCGAATCACATCTGCCCCAAGGGTAAAAAGCATGAAAGAGTTTGATCCTGTTGCCTACAAAAAAATGGTGAAATCTTACCAGGAGAGAGATGACCCGACTGGCTGGTTTGACCGTATCTATACCGATGCCGAGGGCGATCATCGCGCGGTTTTCTGGGCCGATCTTGAAGCCTGCCCCTACCTGTTACAATGGTTGCAAAACTGCTCTTTCAAGCATACCGGCCGCAAGGCGATTGCGGTTGGGTGCGGGGTTGGTGATGATGCCGAAGCTTTGAGCGAAGCTGGCTATGCGGTGACCGCTTTCGATATTTCACCTGAAGCGATCCGCCTTTGCAAAAATCGCTATCCAGAGACCAGGGTCAACTACCTGGTTGCCGACCTTTTTGCCTACCCGACGGAGTGGGCGGAAAGTTTCGACCTGGTTTATGAATGTAATACTATTCAAGTATTGCCCGGCAAGTATCGAATCCAAGCTCGAGACGCAATGGTCTCATTGCTGGCACCGCAGGGCTATCTCCTGGTTTCATGCCGAAGTCGTCTCAAGGGGAAGCAGGTGGATGACATTCCCCTGCCGCTTGATAGGGAGGAAATCGATGGCTTTATCCGCTGTGGTCTCAGCAAAGAGAGTTTTGAAGCTTACGACGATACCCAGGATCCCCCCGTCCCGCATTTTTTTGCCACCTATCAGAAGTGAGCCTCCCCCGGCTGTCAGAATCGCGGCAGCCGCCCCTCAAACAAATCGCGTTGCTCCTCGATGTTCTTGATCATGTAATCACGAAAGGCAAGAACCTTAGCCGTTCGTTTCAGGTCCGGATGCAGCAGTATCCATAGGCCCAGATCATGTTGTGGATCCGGGTCGGAGTAGCGCTGCAGCAAGGGGTCGGCATCGGCCATAAAGCAGGGCAGATAGGAAACACCCAAGCCTTCCCTGATCGCCGCGAGCGTTAACAAGGTATCGTCACTATAAAACCTGTGTGCTTGATCCTGGCAAGATTGCCTGGTCCAGGTTTTGTGAAATTGACAGCAGTTGACCCCGATCCATTTGGGTTCGCCGGCCCCTTGCCGGATTTTTTCCAGATATTTGCGGTTGCCGTAAATGGTGGACGCAACAGTCAGCATCCGTTTTCCGACCAACGTGTCAATCGGCGAGTTGGTCAGGCGAATCGCAATATCCGCCTCCCGCTGGGCCAGGCTGACATCCGTATTGGAGACGCCGATGTACAGTTCCACTTGAGGATGTTGTTCACAAAAACGGGCAAAAATCGGCATCAGGATTGTCGAAGCCATATTATTGAGGGCGCTCACCCGCAAGGGGCCGACAAGATTGGCATCCTTTCCCTGGAGGGTTTCATTGACCGCGAGCATCTCCCTTTCCATGTGCAGGGCCGACTGTTTGATCTGTTCACCCGCCAGGGTGAGTTCATAGCCGGATTTTTTCCGCTCAACCAGACGCGTCCCCAGTTTCTCTTCCATCGTGCGCAGTCGTCTGGAAACCGTCGAGTGCTGCACCCCCAATTGCTTGGCCCCGCCACTGATTGAGCCGCAGCGGGCAACCGCCAGAAACAGTTTCATGTCGTCCCAGTTCATTGCGCCTCCCCGTCTGTGCATATTTGCACATAATGATTTAGTTTATCGCGAATTGTAAACAGCAATGACCCATGGGTATGCTTTGGTAGAGCCCGGGGTAAACAAGGGGCGAGAAAACCGGAGGACAAATACATGAAGAAATTAGCGATTGTACAAAAACCCCCAGCTTTTCTTGATAAACAGAAATCGATTGCACTGGCCGTCGATTCTGCAAAGGAGGCCGCCGCCCAGAATGCCGATCTGGTCATCTTCACTGAAGCATTTATTCCCGGCTATCCCACCTGGGTCTGGCGTCTTAGGCCGGGAGGTGATTGGAACCTGTCTGAAGAGCTTTACAAACGGTTATTCGACAATGCGGTCAACATGGAGTCGGATGATCTGCTCCCGTTGTACGAGGTGGCCCGTGAGCATGCGATCAGCATCGTCTGTGGTCTCGAAGAGCGTGACAGCCAGCTCAGCCGCTCGACCCTTTACAATACCGTTATCATCATTGGTCCCGATGGGCGCCTGCTGAATAGACACCGCAAGCTGATGCCGACCAACCCCGAGCGGATGGTGTGGGGATTTGGCGATGCCTCCGGGCTGAAGGTGGTCGAAACGCCCGCAGGCCGTATCGGCACCCTGATCTGCTGGGAGAATTACATGCCGCTGGCGCGGTATGCCCTCTACAGCCAGGGGGTCGAACTCTACATCGCCCCGACCTACGACAGTGGCGACGGCTGGATCGGCAGCCTGCAACACATCGCCCGCGAAGGACGCTGCTGGGTCGTCGGTTGCGGAAACCTGATGCAGGCCGGGGACTTCCCGGAGGATTTCCCGGAAAAATCCCGGTTGTATCCGGATGCCGAAGAGTGGGTGAACCCTGGGGATTCTTTGGTTATCGCCCCCGGCGGTGAGATTGTCGCCGGGCCGCTGCGCAAGGAATCGGGGATCTTGTACTGTGAAATCGATCTGGGAAAAGTTATTACGGCAAGAAGAGCCTTGGACGTTGCGGGGCATTATTCTCGCCCCGATATTTTCAAACTGCAGGTGAACAACCAAGTATTATCATCTGTGGAATTTGATCGTTAGACTGCGTTGTGAGGAGGCACACTCTTTTGGATAAGGGGAATTAATATGAGTCAGTCTGAAAACTACACGGGCAGTTGTTTTTGTGGCGAGGTCGAGTTCAGCTTGCATGGTCAGCCGGAGGTTATGGGCTATTGTCATTGTGACTCCTGCCGACATTGGTCAGCAGGGCAGGTCAACGCCTTTACCCTGTGGACGCCGGACCGTTTCAAAATCACCAAGGGCCTGGAGAACCTGGCCGGATTTGACAAAATCGCCGCGACGACAAATAAAACCGGTCCGAGTGACCGTAAGTGGTGCAAGACGTGTGGTGGCCATGTTGTCATTGAGCACCCAACGATGGGGCTGGTTGACGTGCCTGCGGCGATTATCGAGGGCTTCCACTTTGTCCCCGCCTTCCACGTCCATTATCAGGAGACCGTGCAACCGACGATGGATGGCTTGCCGAAATTCAGAGATCTTCCGACTGAAGCCGGTGGTTCGGGAGAGGTACTGCCTGAACCGGGGTGAGGATGGTGTTGATCCCCTGAATGAAAACAGGCCATTGTTCATCCCAAAAAGCAAGAACGGCCCAACCTTAAGGCACCTGGTTGGGCCGTCGTTTAGTTTGTGAAAGACCGCCCGGGGAAACGTCAGCCTGGTTCAGGTCGAAGGGCTCTTTTTCATGATTTCGGCAAAGCGAGTACGTATCGCAAACGGCTGGGGCCCGTCTGTTGTTTGTGGCTGCTCTGTCACCGGGACCTAACAGTTGGCAACTTGCCGCCCGGCCCTCAGTCGGTCACCGGGACAAATTGATAGCCGGCGCCGCGAACGGTTTTCAGATAACGCGGCGAGACCGGGTCGTCACCGATCTTTTGCCGGATGCGGGAGATGCAGAGATCGATCCCCCGGTCGTAACCGTTGTAGGCCGAATTGTAGATGTCCCAGTGAATATCCTCCCGGCTGACCACGCTCCCGGCCCTTTTCACCAGGGTCCAGAACAGGTTGAACTCGCTGGTCGATAACCTGGCCGCCTGTTCGGCGACAAACACGTCGCGCTTGTTGGCATCTATGATCAGCTCGCCGAAAGCCTGTACCGCCGGCGGTTCCGGGGGAACGAAGCGCCGCAGCAGGGCTTTGATCTGGGCGGCCACCAGCGTCGAACTCACAGCAACCGGAAAACAGGAGTCCACTCCCAGGTTCAGGGCCAGTGATTGCAGATTCTCGTCGTTATCGCCGTTCAGCAGCAGCAACAGACCCTGGTAGCGGGTACGGATCTCCCGACAGATAGTTAAGCCGGCCGCCCCGGCTTCGGGGGAGTCAAGAAGGATGAGTTGCGGCAGGTCCGAGGCAATAGAGGCCTGGACCTGCTGCCAGCCATCGACCTGATAGATGCGCAGGTCATCCTGCTCCAGCTGGTGCTGGATTGCAGCGATAAGTTCCAATCTTCGGGATATCAGGAGTACAGTTGTTCGCTTCATTCTGCCACCGGTTGGTAAAATGGTTTTCCACACCGGACTGGTTCACCGCTCCGGTACGGATTGATCATTTTCCTTGGATTTGCGGCATTTCTTGCTGCCATTGAAAACCGGTGAAATCCTTCCGATCATCCGATTTTCATTTTTGATGGCGTCAGGATAGATGCGGAATATGGACCAAATAAGGACGAAATAAGGATACTGATTCAGTAGAGGGAGATATCCGCCCAGGAACCTGTCACCTCCCCCTGAAAGGGAGGGAGCCTCAGATCAATCCCCAGGTCCCATGCCTGGTAATTGCTCCAGAATTTCCAGAATGTAGCTGAGAACAGCACCGTCCTCCTCGCTGAACAGGTTGCGGGCCAGGGTGTCGATAATCTCCCGCTCCTCTTTCAGGGCCAGCTTCGCATCCTGAGACAAGCGCAACAGGTTATCCCTGGATTTGAGCAACTGATCATCCGACATCCGCCGCAGGGCCGACTCAAGAACATGCAGTTTTCCAACGGGACCGACGCCCGTGCTCTGGGGTAATTTTGGTAAAGATCCTTTGGTGTCCATTGCGTTCATAAAACTATTCCTCGGCAGAAAGGCTCAGCAGGCAGGCAACGGATCATTGGCAAGACGTGGGTGAAGCGTGCACGACACCGTTGCTATCTCACCTGCGGTCGTAGCTTACCCTTATCTATGTCGATAATGGCGGCCAGGTGGCCGGTGCCAATACCCGGGAGACCAGGCCCAGTGATCGGTCAACCATAACCAGGTACCATTTACCCAGATATATCCGGGGCCCGGGCGGACAGGTACCGGTTCGGACAGAGGCGCTGGTGGCGTGGCACCAACAACGCTCGTTACCTGGGTCGATTGTGCCTGGCTAGGGGTATTGATCATATGGTCGATAACCCGTTCGCTGACGCCCGCGTTTTTAAGTACGATAATATCTGCGGTCGTAAGGTAGTAGACCGTCCGGGTATTGCGAATCAGGCTTAAAATGAGCTCGTCGCCGATACCGGCGTTTGCCAGCTCCTGAACATCCTGGATAGTCAGAGGCTGACTTTGTTCTATACGCTGCAGTACCTCCGGGGCCTGTGCCTTCAGGCGCGCCTCCTGGTCCCGGTCCAGTTCATGCCCAATGAGGCCTCCGACAACAGCGCCCACAGCAGCCCCAACCAGCGCTCCCCCCGGCCCCGAATGTTTTGCCAGGCTGCCGATGACTGCGCCTGTGGCTCCGCCTGCCAGGGCGCCAGAAGCCGTATAATCGGGTCGGCCTTGAGGTGAGATGCAACTGGCCAACGACATAACCATTAACGTGGCGATCGATGCTGACGCCAACCTTGGCATGGTGTTCCCCCTTGTTTTCTGAAAGTCTGCCCTGCCAGCATCAGGGGCTGTCATCGTCGTTGTTTTCGCACTGCTAAGGGGAATTTTGGGGGAAACGGTTTTCATCATTTCATCTCCATTTGTTCAGGCAGGCAGGGCTCCTGAGGCATGACCGGTAAAGGACATTAGGGTATGGAAAATATGCTTCATAGCGCTCTCCTTGGTTGAGAAATCTTTCTCAGACACAAATCAGAGGGTTGTCGACAGTGCGACGATCTGTCCGGCGCGATAAACTTTGGCATCGAAGGTACTGCCCGCTTGCAGATGGTTCAAAATCACTTGGATCCTGGCGGCAGACTCCCGGTCACTGGTAATCTGAACCCCTTCCATTTCAAGAATAATGTCGCCGCCGACAAGGAAATTTTTGTCGTTAACCGTGGCCAGAGCTTGCCCTTGATGCAGACCAAGCTTTGCCGCCGGAGAGCCCTCGGCAACCTGCTGCACCAAAAGACCGGCCGTCTGAGGCAGATTGAAGACCCGGACCAGTTCGTCGGTGAGAAATAAGCTGGTAAGCCCCGCCCAGAAAGAATGTTCATCGAGAAGCAACCGCTTGGCGAGGTTGGAAGTCACCACGAACCCCAACCCCTCGAAGCCTCCGGACTGACTGAGAATGCGACTGGCGATGCCGACGACGCGGCCGTCCATGTCAAACATGGGACCGCCGGAATTTCCCATATTGATTGCCGCGTCGGTCTGCAGCATCTCCAGCGAAGTCCGGCTGTCGATATCGTTCCTGGACCGGTGCCGGGCACTGACGTAACCGGCGGTCAAGGTCCGGCCGAGACCGTAAGGATTCCCGATGACAAACACTTCTTCGCCGATTTCGACCTGGTCCGAGTCCCCCAGATCAACCGGAGACACATCGTCGGGGACCTTGTCCAACTGCAGCAGGGCGACATCGGCCTCCGGCGCCGAAGCGATGACCCGTGCCGGGATGATCTGGCCATTCCAGAACTCCACTTTGACCGTATCGGCGGTATGAACGACATGGGCTGCGGTCAATACCTTGCCGTCCGCGGAAACCAGGACCCCAGAGCCGAGTCCTTCGGCACTGACCAGCCCTTCGGGTTTTTTCGGGGACATCTGTTTTTCCACCGTATGCAGCGCGACGACGGCGTGGTTCACCTGTTTATAAATTCCGCTCAAGGATTGCGCATCGGCCCGGGCGGTCGATCCGAACAGAACCAGAGCAAACAGGATCATGATCAATACCAGCTGATATAAATCCTTAGTCATGGGCTGACTCCTTTCCCTGGTGTCCTGTCAATAGATGGAATCGATGCGGATTTGGGGATTTACCCCCAGTTCGAGACGGGTCGCCGGCGGATTGTTGACGTACCGTTGACCGGTGGGGTTGCCAAGGGCATTCAGAGTTGCCACCAGCTGTCTTAACTGTTGCGAACCGATAACTTGATTTTTCATTTGGGTCTCCCTTCCTCGAGTTTTTCGAACCTGGGAGATCGGCACGCGGGGAAAGAAGGTTGGACCGAGCTCCCTGTTTCGAAGGATTCCGATGATCTGCACATATTTTTAGGCTGTAAAGAAGGAAGAAGGATGGACCAAATGTGATTCAATTGTGAAACCACCAGGATGGGGATGAGGACCGGGATATGTGAAGGGCACAAATGAATATGGCGCTGACCAGGGACTTGCGGCCCAAAAGGGAGGCTGAGGTCTAAAAGGCAGATTCAAGTTGCAAGTTGGGCGGCTCTACTGGTTTCTTGAGGGGGAAATGTTAAAGTTACGGATGATTAACCATGCGACCAGGTCCGGTCATTTCCAAGAGGTCATTTATGAACCAGCGTGTGCTAGCATTTATCTTGACCGTGGGGTTCATGCTGGCATCCCTTCCGGTCTGCGCACAGGACACGCTGGTCTTTTCTGCCGTTGAGGGAACCCGTCCGGCCGTCGTCGCTGGAGAAGTTCTGCGAAGAGCCTATAAGCAGCTTGGGATTGGTGTTGAAATTCGGGAATTGCCAGGAGAACGGGCGCTCATGTATTCCCATGAAGGCAAGACGGACGGAGAGGCATTCCGCATATCGGGGATCGAGAATGAGTATCCGAAACTGCTACGGATTGATGTGCCTCTTCGGGTGGATCGGATTTACCTGTTCGTGAAGCGGGGGAAGGAGTTTGCGGTTCAAGGGTGGGGAAGTATCCCTGCGGGTACGATTATCGGCTATCAACGGGGCGTGAAGTTTGTCGAAATAAATACGGTGAAGTATGGACTAAAGACTCTGGGGGTGGGCCGGTCCGTCCAGCTGTTTCGCATGCTGGACGCCGGGCGGGTCGATGCGATTGTCGAAGGCCCTGCAAAAGGCGCTAAAGTTGTCAAAGAGCTCGGGTTGCAGGAAATTGCCAGACTGGAACCACCAATCCACACCAGTGTGCTGTATCACTACCTGCACGAGAAACATGCGCATCTCGTTCCAAAAATTACCGCGGTTTTAAAAGAGATGAAAGCCAGTGGGGAACTCCGGATGATTCAGGAACAAATTGACGCGACGGAGCGCCAGTGAAGACAGGATGAAGCGCAATGATACGGAAAAAAATTGGAGCCAGCATCAAGGCTGGACGTTTGCAATAGCGTGAACAGCGGCCCTGGCCGCGATCCCTGATGACACCGACCCGAAATGTTAAATCGGCAATATTACCTGGTTCGCCTCGACAGAGCGGTTGGATTGTTGTTTATTTCGATTGTCGATACCCAAAGGCCCCCATGGTTGATGAAACAAACTCGAAGACGACCTCTCTGGCCGGCAGGCTGACGTTGTCGCTGACTGCAGTGGTAATCGTGGTCACCTCGCTGGCCGGGGGGTGGTTTTATTTCGACGCCGTCCACAAGGCAAACGCCGAGATTGAAAGTAAATCCCGGCAGCTCAGCGTCTATCTCCAGGGCGCCCTGCGCCTGCCGCTATGGAGTATGGACGACCTGGCGGTCGAGATGATCGGCCGCACGTTGATGGAGGACCGAGCAATTGAGGCGGTCACCATCCAGGAACCCGAGGGGCGCATCATCTACACAAACCAAAAAGGCAAGGACGCCGTCGTCCTGACCCGTCTCGTGCCCATCGAGCATGCAGGTGAGCATATCGGGACGGTGCAACTGAGTCTCTCCTCGAACCCGGTGCGCACGCAAACCACAAATTTATTGTGGGCCAGCATCACCACTCTTTTGGCCGTACTGGTGGCCATCACCCTGAGCACCGTCTTGCTCATCAACCATTTTCTCAAGCGCCCTATCGAGCAACTCACGACCGTCGCCAAATCCTTCGGTCTCGGTCCTCATCAGGCCCCCAAAGTCATGGCCAAGGGATATCGGGAATTTTCCGCCGTGTTGAGCGTGCTTGCGACAATGGAACAACAGATCAACCGGCAGATAGCCGAACTTACCGAAAGCGAAGAGCGTTTTCGTTCGATCTTTGAATCGGCCGCCGCCCCCATGGGCATCATCTCGCCAGAGGGCACCTTTTTGCAGGTCAACGCACCCGTTTGCCAGATGTTGGGCTATACCGAAGAAGAACTTCTCCGGTTCAAGGTCGAAGACGTGACCCACCCTGATGACCGGGGGAAAACCCGGGCGCTCTCCGAAGAGGTCCTGAGCGGTCTGCGCACGGGGGTCAGCTATGAAAAGCGCTACCAACCCAAGGATGGTTCGACTGTATGGGGGCATACCACCATCGCGCCGGTGCGCGACTCGAAAGGGGATGTCGTTTATCTTGTGGCGTTGACTCAAGATATCACCGAGGCCAAGCGGGCGGAGGAAGCCCTCAGGGAGAGCGACAAGCTCAAAACCGAATTTGTCAATACGGCAGCCCATGAATTCAGAACCCCCCTGACCTCGATCCAGGGTTTTTCCCAGGTACTGCTGACCCAGGCCGACATTTCACCGGAACAACAGCGAGAGTATCTGACCTATATTTACGAACGGTCCGTTGCTCTAACCTCCATCGTGGCGAACCTGCTCGATATCTCCCGTATCGAAAGCGGGCAGGGGCTGACATTGAACCGGGCGCTTTGCACGGTCAGTGACATTTTCCGCCTGGTGAGTCCCTTTTTGAAGACCCAGGCAGCGGAACACCGTGTCGAGATCACCCTGGCCGAAGACAGCACTCCGTTAAACGTGGACAAGAACAAGATTGGCGCAGCCCTGGAAAACCTTCTCAGCAACGCTGTCAAGTTCTCAGCCGCCGACAGCCTAATCCGGATCCGTGGCGAGCTGACTCGGGAAGGCTACCAGATTTCCGTGGCTGACCAGGGAATCGGAATGACTGAGGAACAGGCGTCAAAGGTTTTCAACAAGTTCTATCGGGCTGACGCATCCCATTCGGCTGCTGAGGGAATCGGCCTGGGCATGAGTATCGTCAAGCAGATTGTCGAGGACCATGGCGGAAAAATCTGGGTGGAAAGCGAATTGGGCAAAGGGACCGTCGTCTATTTCACGATGCCCCGGTGCTGCATGAGCGAAGAATTCTCAAGCGCCATCAGCAACGAGTAATTCATGTATCTTCACAGCAAGATCCCGGCTTGAGAATGGCTTCTGAATAAAATTCACGTCTTCCAGAACACCGTGGTGGGCGATGACATTTGTCGAGTAGCCGGACATGTACAGGACCTTGAGATCGGGATGCCAGCTGCATAGTTTGCCGGCCAATTCCCGTCCGTTCATCTCTGGCATGATGACGTCGGTCAGGAGCAAATGAATCCTGCCTTCATGGTTTTTCGCCAGCTCAATGGCTTTTCCCGGTCTGTTACAGGCCAGAACAGAATAGCCTGCTTCTTCGAGCATCCGTTTGCTCAATTGCAAGAGCGACTCTTCGTCCTCGACCAACAGCAAAACCTCCCCCCGCCCCTGGGGGCTTGCTGGCGGTTTCAGCTCTACGGCCTGTTCGCCCACCCCGCGCTGGGAAGGCAGGTAAATCCGAAACCTGGTCCCCTCGCCCGGCTCGCTGTAGACATTGATAAAGCCGTTGTTCTGTTTGACGATGCCGTAGACCATCGCCAGGCCCAGACCAGTGCCTTCGCCAAGATTTTTGGTGGTGTAGAACGGCTCAAAAATGTGCTCGAGAACCTCTTTTTCCATGCCGCAGCCGTTATCACTGACTGACAGCATGACAAACTCACCGGGAATAAAACCGGGGTGGTCGACGCAATAGCCTTCGTCCAGAACAACGCTTCCGGTTTCGATGGTAAGTTTACCGACGTCGCTGATGGCGGCCCTGGCATTGACACAGAGATTGGCCAGAATCTGATCCAGCTGGGACGGGTCGATGAGTACCGGTGTTGGTTGGGATCCGGGATGCCAGAACAGATCGATATCTTCGCCGATCAACCGTTGCAGCATTTTGAGCATCGCTTCGACCGCTTCATTCATGTCGATCAGTTTCGGGCTGATGGTCTGTTTTCTGGCAAAGGCCAGCAATTGCTGGGTGATGTCGGCAGACCGCCGTGCCGCGTTGTAGACCTCCTGCAGGTCCCGGGTCAGTTTGTCGTCAAGGCCCGCTCTGTTCATTGCCAGCCCGGTGTAGCCGAGAATTACGCTGAGCATGTTGTTGAAATCGTGGGCCACGCCGCCAGCCAG